>CAZXWT010000057.1:0-6783 GCA_964644475.1 uncultured Sediminibacterium sp.
GTATGATCAATACTATATTCTTTAATAGGTGCACTGCCATATGGAGTAGACTCTTTTACAAATGCTTTACTATACTTTAGGAGTTGTAAATTATTCGTTTTAACTACAACCTCGTAAAATGTTTTTGCTGTGTTTTGATCAAAGGAAGGATACCCGTTTGCAAATAACTTTTCAGTTGTATTATTTTCTGCATCTTTTGAAGTGATACTAAAAGCATTAAATGGCTGGTTGACAAAATAAAGCCCTTTATCTTTTAAAAAATATAATTGATGATCAAAAAAAGAAAAATTCAAATTAGAATCCACTGCTTCTAATCCATTACTCATAGTCACTTTACCCAAACCAAATTGTTCAAAAACATATGGGCTACCTTTAATACTATTTTCGCCAGTAGATAGAAGCCTTCCATTAGCATCTCTAAATTGAACACTTGCCACTGCGTTTCCAGAAAGGGATAATTGTGCTATCAATGGATTGATAGTAAAGCTCAAGAGAACAATTAAAAAGAATTTGTTCATAGTATAAATCGTTATATCACTAAAGATAAAAAAAGGAGCACTTTAAAAATAAAGTGCTCCTAAATTATAACTAAAATTTAAATCAACACTAGTTTGTGTATCCTGGATTTTGAACCATTAATGGATTCGCTTGAATCTCGGAGTTAGGAATTGGCAATAAGAATCTAAAATTACCTGCAGGTAAACTTAAAGCAGTTCCTTGCGCATCAGCCGCTAAACGAGTGATTGGTAAATTTCTTCTCTTAGCATCAAAGAAACGGTGTCCTTCGAATGGTAATTCCTTGAAACGCTCTGTCATAATTGCTGTAATCAAGGCATCTTTAGTAGCAAAGCTTTCATTAACATATGCACTAATTCTAGCAGCTCTCAATGTATTCAAATCAGCAGCTGCACCTGTTAAGTCTCCTGTTTCAGCTTTAGCTTCTGCACGAATTAAGTACATTTCACCAGTTCTGAACACTTTAGCATCTGCTAATAATTCACCTGGAGTACCGTAAGCTGTACCAGCATATTTATTGATTAAAATAGAGTTTGCTGATCTAGATGCATTTGCTTTTAACAATGGCTCGTCAAAGAAATATGTACTATAACGAATATCAGTTGTTGGATTATATGCAGCCAATAAAGCTGAAGATGGTCTCCAAGTAATAGTACCAATGTTTGAAGCATTAGCAGAAGTACCTCTATACAAAGCACCAATTCTTCCACCCGCAGTAGTAGTCCTACTTAATTTAAATACTACTTCACTATTGTTAGCATCTTTCCATATTGAAGGGAAGTTAGTTCTTGTTGCTAAAGGAAATGCAGTAATGTATTCATTAGTATAAGTGATAGCATTTGCATAATCTTTGATATACAATGCAGCTCTAGCTTGTAATGCAGTTACTGCTAATCTAGAAGCTCTGTAGATATCAGTATTCGCTGCAGGCAATAAAGCTTTAGCTGCTACCAAATCCGCATTCAATTTTTGAAAATATGGAGCGACTGTAATTCTAGCTTTTGGAGCAAGAGATGGAGTTTCCATATATGCTAAAGCTAAAGCGTTTCCATCTGCTGAATTACTATAATAACGATACAATTCAAAGTGAGAGAATGCTCTTAAAAACAATGCTTCTCCTTTTACTCTATCCAATGTAGCTTGTTGAGTTGCATTGGCAGCTTTGATATTTGGAATAGCTTCCAACACTCTGTTTGCACGATCTACAATTCTGTAATATAACGGAAATGCAGTAAAGTTATCTCTAATAGAAATATCTGTAGAAGCATATTGCCATTCATGCACTGTAGCAGAATTATAAAACTCAGCCACTCTTACTTCGTCAGCAAATACACTGTTAAGCAAGATACCCATTTCAACGTTCATTGCTGAGTAAGCACCAATGATACCAGACTCAACATTATCAACGGTTTTAAAAGCGACATCACCGCCAATAAAATCTGTCTCCTTAACGTCTATCACTTTTGTACAAGCTGCAAAAAGAGATAGCATTAAGAATGATGCGATTATCAATTTATTTTTTCTCATTTTATTCATTTTTTAGTTGATTAGAAATTGATATCTAAACCAAGTGTATACATACCTGGATTTGGATATTCATTCAAACTAATATTGTTGTTATCTTCTGGATCCAAACCTCTCCAAGGACTCCAAATTGCTAAGTTTTGACCTTGAGCATATAATCTTCCACCATTGAATAATGGCTTACCATTTGGACCTTTAATTGCAGGTAATTGATAAGACACCATTAAATTTCTGAAGCGTAAGAATCTTGCATCTTCTAAGTCAGATGAAGTAAAACCTCTATCATACTTAGATGATTGGAAAAATTTGTTGTCACCAGCAGCTTGCCATTGGTTATCTATCAACTCTCTTGAAGCTCTTACAATAGTGTGATAGCCTGGTGTACCTCTAGTAATCCAGTTTCTTGTATTGTTACTTCTTACAACATCAAATTGATATGAGAATAATCCGCTAATAGAGAACGCTTTGTATCTAAATTCAAAGTCAAATCCACCTTGGTGTCTAGGTAAGAAGTTACCAAATTTAGCAAATTGACCTGCTTTAGCAATATCATTTGTTACGCTACCATCTGGAGCTTCATATCTTGGAGCACCTGTTGCTGGGTCAGCACCTAAATAATTGTAAGTGTAGTGGCTACCATAAGGTAAACCTTTTCTAATTACGAACGTACCAACGAAGAATTCATTCACTGCACCTAAATCTGTAATCTTGTTATCGTTAAATGCATGGTTAACACCTAAAGTAACACCGAAATCACGAGATCTTACTACATCTACTTTTGCAATGAATTCTAAACCTCGGTTAGACATTTTACCTGCATTGATGTACAAGCTAGAGAAACCAGTTGTACCAGACAATGGCTGACTTACGAATAAATCGATTGTTTTTTCATCATAAGCATCAATATTGAATCTTGCTCTACCATTCCAAACACTAAAGTCTAATCCAATATTCGCCTTTTCAATTCTTTCAATTTTCAAGTTTGGATTACCTGGACTGTTTGGCACTAAACCTGTAATAGTAGAACCTGCGTATTGTGCAGTACCGAAGTTAGGTACTTGTGGACCTTGATAGTTGGTGATAGATTGTAAACCTGCACCATAAGTTGTCGTAGAGATAGATCCAATATTTGGAACAATACCATAAGACAATCTTAATTTCAAATCAGAGAAAATATTTTGCTTGCTTAAAAAACGCTCATTCAAAGCATTCCAAGTAAAACCTGCAGACCAAGAAGTAATTTCTCTGTTTTCTTGATTCACAATTCTAGATGTACCATCACGACGAATATTTGCATTCAATGTATATCTATTGTCGTAAGTGTATTTAGCAGTGGCAAAATAAGAACGGATACCAAATCCAGATTTCGCACTAGATGCGTTTTGAGGATATGTTGCTGCACCATTGGTTGGCAATGGACCAGCACCTTGACCTGTTTGAGTTAAACGCTTATCCAAATTGAATAAAGTAAAACCTAAACCTCTTTGATAACCTCTTACAATTTCAAAGTTAGCAGATGCTTCTACTTCTGATTTTCCGAATCTTTCATTGTAAACAGTAGAAGCTGTATTAATAAATTCAGAAACCACTGTATTAGATTCTTGAGCACTACCTGCTTGGAATGATTGTAAAGAACCTACATAAGAGTCTGCATTGATGTAACGGTTTACATAGTTGCTTGAAGCTGTTACACCCAAATTATTTTTTATTGTAACTGTTGGGAATAATTTGTAAGCTAACAAACCATTACCCACCATTTTAATTTGATCAAATCCACGAGTGGTGTTTTGTAAACCTTCTAATAAGTTAGCCACTTGTCTGTATGCCATAGAAGTACTTGCACCAAATCTTAATGTACCATCTGGATTGTATGGATTTTCATAAGTTTTTGCTCTATAAGTCATTTGGAATGGGTTTCTAGCACTGTTTCCTAAAAACTCTCCTTCCGCTAATTTAGAGTTAGAGTAACCTATAGTACTATTAAATTGAGCACTAAACTTATCTGTAGAATGATCTAAGTTAAATCTAATTGTATAACGCTTTAAAGAAGAACCAAGGTCAATACCTTGTTGATCGAAATAAGCACCTGATAAGAAAAACTTAGTTCTATCAGAACCACCACTCATAGTTAATTCATGAGATTTAGTGATACCCTCTCTATAAAATAATTTTGCATAATCGATATCGATAAGGCTCAAACTATCTAAAGCAGCTTGCTTAGAAGCAGCAGTCATACCAGCTGGTATAACCGGATTTTTAGAAGACCAAACCCAACCTGGAGTATTCGCTAATTTTTCTCTTTCTTCATAAGCCAACATTTCTTTAGTGTTCATCAAGTTCATTCTCTCAAAGGTTGGAGGTCTTGTAACACCATATTGTGTTTTATAAGTAATGGATGTTTTACCAGCCTTACCTTTTTTAGATGTGATAACAATTACACCAGTACCACCTCTTGCACCATATATAGCTGCAGCTGTTGCATCTTTTAATACAGTGATAGATTCAAAATCATCAGGGTTGATAGTTTGCATATCAAAAGAAGGAATAGGCACTCCATCTAATACATACAATGGTTGTGCACCAGCTCCTTGAATTGACTTCACACCACGGATAGTGATTTGCGCACTAGATCCTGGCTGACCAGAACCAGAGTTCGCTAACAAACCTGGCACTCTACCTTGTAATGCTTGGTCGAAAGAACCCACTGGAACATCATTCACGGTTTTACCACTAATTGTCGTAGCAGCACCAGCAAACTTAGATTTGCTCTCACGAGTATAACCCGTAATAACTACTTCTTCTAATTCATTGGCAACAGCAACCAATTCTACATTTAAAGTAGTTGAACTACCAATTGCTTTTGATTGCTTAGCATAACCAACAATACTAAAATTAATTGTTTTTTGATCGGTAACATTAATTGAATAATTACCATTTGCATCAGATAAAGCATTCACCTTGCCGGCGTTCACTGTTACCCCTACCAACCCTTGCTTTGTTTTTTGATCAACTACCTTACCAGAGATCTTTTTAGATCCCTGTGCTAATACTTGAGCAGTAAAACATAAAACAAGAGAAGACAATAAAAATAGTTTTCTCATGTGTTAAATTTTATAATTTAGGTGCCCAAAATATGTTGAGTCATTCAAAATATTTTTACTATATCCGATATTTTGACCGAAAAAAATAACAAATATTTAATTATGTTTAAAAAAACAAATTCAAAATTTAATTTTTTTTAAACAAGCTGACATTCTCAGGTGATTACTCCAGAAGTCAATAAAATCAATGATTCTAGCGATTTGCTTTCATTAAATGAAAAGAAAGATAACGAATAATGGAATGATGTTTCTTAGGTGAAACAATTTCCATTTTTGTAAAAGGTATAGTACTAAAATATAAATCTGTCATCACTGTTAATCCATCATCAGCAAATAATTCAACGCTAGCTTTATCAATAAGTAGATCAAGTTGTATATTTTTTGCAGTGGAGAATCTTGGTGCAGTATGTACAGCTGCAAAATCTGGATGAAAACTAGTAATACCAGATTTCGTTCTATCCATAAAATATTGTTTGGTATTAGCATTGTAACCAATTACAAAACGCTCTGCTTTATTATTGCTTAAAATAATTTCAAAAGAGTTTGCAGTATCCATAGTTAATTGCAAACGAGCAGGTGCAATACCATGCTTTTTATTTATGGTATAAGGTTTAGATAGCGATATGTTTTTTTCGTGCTCACTACCCCACCATTTTTCTAATCTTTCAACTCTTTCTATTGGCTTTGAAGACAATAAATAATCTTCCTTAGTGCTATCGCTTGTTTTAATTAAAGATAGCTCACGAGGAATAGTTAAACCAGAACGCCATTTTTGTGTAGGCACAACTTGAGCATATAACCAATTACTCATCCAACCTGCCAATATTTTTTTATCTCCTGTGTTATTCCAAGTAACACCTGCATAATTATCTGCACCATAATCCATCCACTTTTCTTTTCTATCGTAAGGTTTAAAAAAGTGTCCATCAAAAGAACCAACAAAATATTGAGTGCCCGAACCCTTTGCAGGTGCACCCGGATTCACATTCACAATTAAGACCCAATGTTTTTTACCATTCACGTCAAAAGAAACTAAATCGGGACATTCCCAATTACCATCATGCACTCCCATAGATGGGCCGCCAATATCTGATTCTTTAGTCCAATCTCTTAAATTAGGAGAACTATAAAATTCAATATGATCTCCCACGGCCAAAGACATAATCCATTTACCAGTAGGCTCATACCAAAATACTTTCGGATCTCTAAAATCACGAAGGTTCGGCGTTTTGATGACAGGGTTGCCTTTATAAGTTCTAAATGTTTTACCCGCATTTAAACTAATGGAGATACTTTGATTTTGAAAATCATCTCTACCCGCTTTTTCTCCCTCCATACTATGCTGCGTGTATATCGCTACTAGTGGAGCACGTCTACCCTTACCAAAACCAGAAGTATTATTAGAGTCAATCACAGCACTACCAGAAAAAATGGTACCCAAAGCATTAGGATACAATGCAATTTTTTGATGCTTCCAGTGAATCAAATCTTTACTGGTTGCATGTCCCCAGTGCATCGGCCCCCAGACACTGGCTTTAGGATTGTGCTGATAATACAAATGATACACCCCATTCACATAGATCATTCCATTGGGATCATTCATCCATCCAGCTTTTGGCGTAAAATGTATAGCAGGACGATA
>CAZXWT010000058.1:0-6779 GCA_964644475.1 uncultured Sediminibacterium sp.
TCTGGATACTCTCTCATTTCGTCTGCGGTCCATGGTAAGTCAATATCACAAAGTAAATAAGCGTCGTATTGTCTTTTGCTAATTTGGTCTAATATATATGGATGACAATTATTAAATACATATTCACACCACACCTTCATAACATACATATCTGTATCAATAATAAGATGTGATTTATTTTCTTGAATGGCTTTTTGGGTTGCGCGCTCTTCGTTGGCTATCTGTCCTTCTGCAATAGTTAATAAATTTTCATAGGTGTATGCTGTACCGTTTTTTGATAAATATTCTCTAGCATACTCTTCACACCAAATAGTTTGATAATGTTTGGAAAGTGCATCACACAGTGTTGATTTTCCTGTAGACTCTGGACCTAGAATAACTATTTTTTTAAGCTTGTTCATTATTTGCTTTTTGTTTCCAGCTGATTAATCCTGCAATAGCTAATATTAATAATACAATAAACTGAACGCTTGTAAATGCATATCCTTTTATAAAATACAATGGTATGGACGCAATATTGGTTAATATCCACCAGATCCAGCTCTCCACTTTTTTCTTCGCCATTAACCACATGCCTGTATATGCAGTAGCACTAGCAAATGCATCTGCCCACGGAATAGCTTCTGGTGCGAAAGCGGTCTTTGCATAGGTTAATAAAAAATAGATAATTAAATAGATGGTTGCGAAAAAAGATAGTTGTTGTATCCATTCTTTTTTGCTGCTATTAGTAATTTGTAATAAAAGATTTTTTTTGTCGGAGGTTTTTCTTGTCCATAAATACCAGCCATAAACACTCATCGCGGTATAATATAAATTCACACTTGCTTCTCCTAGCAGGTGTCCTTTATAACTTAAATAAATATACAATGTCGTATTAATTAAGCCTGTTGGATAAACTAAAACGTTTTCTTTTCTACTATACCATACAGATACAATACCCATGATTACAGCAATAGCCTCTATTGGTGTTGTTTGAATTAACCCATTGTATATAGCGTTGAATAAATCGTTCATTGTATAATTATGCTTAAAGATAGTTATTTCGCTGCTTTCATTTTTTCCAGCTGTGCTTCAAGGCGGAACATTTCGTCTCTTAATTTTGCAGCTTCTATAAAATCTTGTGCCTTTGCACATTTTTCCATCTGCTTTTTGGTTTGCATAATTGCTTTTTCCATTTGTGGTATGGTGCCATATTCGGTATGATCTTCTGCGGCCATATTTAAACCGTCAGTAGTTCGAATATTTATATTGTTTAAATCAAAGCCTTTTATGTCTAATACAGAAGTTTGTGCCATTACTTGTTCTATACTCTTCACCACAGTTGTTGGAGTTATATTATGCTCTGTATTGTATTTAATTTGTTTTGCTCTTCGTCTTTCTGTTTCATCCATGGTACGTTGCATGCTCTTGGTGATTTGGTCGGCATAAAATATTACACGACCTTCTGCATTTCTTGCAGCACGACCCGCAGTTTGAGTTAATGATTTTTCGTTTCTTAAAAAACCCTCTTTATCTGCATCTAATACTGCCACCAATGTTACTTCTGGTAAATCCAATCCCTCTCTTAATAGGTTAACACCAACTAATACATCTATTACACCCAATCTTAACTCTCTTAAAATTTCAACCCTCTCCAACGCATCAATATCACTATGTATATATTTAGATTTTATTTGAATATTTTTTAAATATCGATCCATCTCTTCCGCCATTTTTTTAGTCAGTGTGGTAACTAAAACTCTTCCGCCTTTTTGAACCTGTGTAGAGATCTCATCTAATAAATCATCGATTTGATTTTTAGTAGGCCTTACTTCTATCGGCGGATCTAAAAGACCAGTAGGTCTTACAACTTGTTCAACAATTAAACCATCCGTTTTTTCTAATTCATATTCGCCGGGGGTGGCACTTACAAATACAGATTGTCCAATGATGTTTTCAAATTCATTAAAATTCAAGGGGCGGTTATCCATTGCGCTTGGTAATCTAAACCCAAACTCCACTAAATTCATTTTTCTACTTCTATCTCCGCCATACATTCCAGAAATTTGAGGAATGGTTACATGGCTTTCATCAATTACGCAAATAAAATCTTTTGGGAAATAATCCAATAAACAGAATGGTCTGGTACCAGGTTTTCTTCTGTCAAAAAATCTTGAATAGTTTTCAATACCCGTGCAATACCCCAATTCTCTAATCATTTCAATATCGTATTCCACACGCTCTTTAATTCTTTGTGCTTCGATGGGTCTTCCAATTTTTTTAAAATATTCCACTTGTGCGCGCATTTCATCTTGAACCTCATAAATAATTTCTTGCAGCATTTCTTTTGGCGCTAAGTATAGGTTAGCTGGAAAAATTGCTGCATTCTCCATTCGCTCAATTCTTTTACCAGACTCTATTTCGATGCTTTCTATGCTTTCTATTTCGTCTCCAAAAAAAGTGATACGATATCCATAATCCACATAAGGTAGATTAATATCCACAGTATCTCCCTTTACTCTAAAAGAAGCGCGGTCAAATTCTGTTTCCGTTCTATGATATAAACTATTTACCAACGCGTGTAAAAACGCCTGTCTTGAAAAAGACATTCCTGCATGAATACGAATGATACCATTTTCATATTCTGTTGGGTTTCCCATACCATAAATACAACTCACACTTGCCACTATTATAATATCTCTTCTTCCGCTCAATAGTTGTGCGGTGGCTTGTAGTCTTAATTTATCCAACTCTTCATTAATACTAAGGTCTTTTTCAATGTAGACACCAGAGGTAGGTAAATACGCTTCTGGTTGATAATAATCATAATAAGAAACAAAGTATCCTACTGCATTCTCGGGAAAGAATTGTTTGAATTCGCCATACAATTGCGCAACCAGGGTCTTATTGTGCGTAAGAACCAAGGTGGGTCTTTGCACGTTTTGAATCAAATTCGCAATAGTAAAGGTTTTACCCGAACCCGTCACCCCCAATAGGGTTTGGTATCTATCACCCGCCAACACACCCTCTGTTAGTTGTTTAATAGCCATTGGCTGGTCACCAGAAGGTACATAATTGGAGTGTATCTTAAAGGGCATTACACTTTTCTGTTTAAATAGTGGGTATAATTGGGTAATTCATAAGAATACTCTTCTTGCATAAACCTTGAGGTCATTAAAAAATCGGCGGTAGTTCTGTCACAGGCCATTGGTAGATTCCATGCAACTGCAAGCCTTAAAAGGGCTTTAACATCACTGTCGTGGGGTTGTGCTTCCATTGGATCAAAGAAAAAGAAGATCACGTCAATATCGCCAGTGGCGATCATTGCACCAATTTGTTGGTCTCCACCCAAAGGACCACTTAATAATTTAGTCACTGGTTGGTCAAGGGCTTCTTCTATCAATTTTCCAGTTGTACCAGTTGCTACTAAACTATGTTTAGATAATTCTTTTTTATTATGCACCGCCCATTCTATAAGATCTTTCTTTTTATTATCGTGCGCGATTAATGCTATTTTTTTTCTTTTTTCTAAAACACGCAAATTTGGATTAGTTGTGCTCATGTAATTATTTTTTATGAAATGCAGCTTTTGCTTAACAAAGGTATTGCAATTAGTATTATTAAAATACTTAGTATACTTAGATTAAAAAGAGATAATATGAATGATATAATCAGTAAAAAAAATGGATAGGTAAAAAGTAATACACTAAACAATACAGAATCAAAAAAAACGGAATCTTTTGTTTTTTTGTCAACAAAATTTTTAATCAATTTATAATAAGGCTTGTGTAAAAAATACCAGAAATTTTTATGAATAATAGTGGGTTGACTAGGTATATTAATATTTTCAGCTAATACAGAACACACGTGATTATTAAAAGCAACTCGATGATGCGCAGATTCTATTTTCTGATCAAATAAAAATTCTGAAATAATTATATTTATTTTTTTACCAATGCCTCTAAAATTATTATACGCTATTCCTGCTATATGAATTGTAGGAAAAATATTTTTTTGATGTAGCCCTTCTAAAATTCTTGCTGTTCCTTTTTTAAATGGTTGAAGCTGATGATCATTTACACAAACCCCTTCTATAAAAATTAAAACCGATTCTCCTTCTGCAATTAATTCAATTGATTTTCTAATTGCATAATCATTTAAGTGTAGAAACTCTTTTCCTTCTCTTAATCTATACACAGGAATCATATTTAAGGAGTTTAATAAGAACCTATATAATTTTTTCTCAAATACATCTCCTCTTGCTAAAAAAAAGACTCTTCTATTATAATATGCACCAATTATAATCGCATCCAAGAAAGAATTAGGGTGATTCGAAATAATAAATAAAGGACCCTTTGTATCTAATAGGTGTTTATTTTTTACATGTACTTCTTTACAAAAGATAGATAATGCTAAACGGATAAAAAATTTTAATAAATAGATCAACCTTTTTTGTATAAATATAAAAAAACCGCACCAATAATGATGCGGTTTATACTTACTAACTAACTAAAAAACCCAAACAAAATTCATTATGCTTTAGCTTCTTCAACAGCTGTTGCTATTTTAGCTCTAATTTTTGCTTCAATTTCATTCGCCATTTCTGGATTGTCATGTAAAAGCTGTTTTACAGTTTCTCTACCTTGACCCAATTTATTGGAATCATAACTAAACCAAGAACCGCTTTTTTGAATAATATCTAATTCAACTCCCATATCAATAATTTCACCGATTTTACTAATACCTTCTCCGAAGATAATTTCAAATTCTGCCGCTCTAAATGGAGGTGCTACTTTATTTTTAACCACTTTTACTTTTACTCTATTTCCAATCGCTTCATCACCATCTTTGATTTGAGTCATTCTTCTGATATCTAATCTTACAGATGCATAGAATTTAAGTGCATTACCACCGGTTGTGGTTTCTGGATTACCAAACATAACACCAATCTTCTCTCTTAATTGATTAATGAAAATACAAATGGTACCTGTTTTATTAATAGTTGCAGTTAATTTTCTTAATGCTTGGGACATTAATCTTGCGTGTAATCCCATTTTAGAATCTCCCATTTCTCCCTCTAATTCACTCTTTGGAACCAAGGCTGCTACTGAATCTATAACTAATACATCCACAGCACCAGATAAAATCAATCTATCAGCAATCTCTAATGCTTGTTCTCCATAATCTGGTTGAGAGATTAATAAACTATCCACATCCACACCTAGTTTTTTAGCATATGCACTATCAAAAGCGTGTTCAGCATCAATAATTGCACAAATTCCACCTTTCTTTTGTGCTTCTGCAATTGCATGTATTGCAACTGTTGTTTTACCAGAAGATTCTGGTCCGTATATTTCAATAATTCTACCTTTTGGTAATCCGCCAATTCCTAACGCAGTGTCTAATCCAATTGATCCAGTTGAAATAACTTCTTGTGGTTCTTGGCTTCTTTCATTCATCATCATTACACTTCCCTTACCATAATCTTTATCGATTTTATCCATGGTTAATTTAAGTGCCTTTAATTTTTCTGCGTTACTCATAGCTTGTCGTTTTATTAGTTTCTTATATAATTTATGTGAAGGTAGGGATAAATTGTTAATAAACTAAAATATTTAGTAAAATTTTACTAATTAGATTAGTTACTTTGTGATTTTAGTATTTAATTTTATATAAATTATTGATTTTCAATTATTTAATTTTTAGTATTTTTTTTAGTATTTATAGTTTCTTTGATCCTTTTGCTAATATATTGGTTCTGTTTTTTGTTATTTTGAGTATTAATACCTGATTTTTGAATGATTTTATAGGAGGATTTAAAAGTAGTTCAAATTACCAGAGTAAACAATTATCCTTCTTTTATTGCATTGTGGATTTCTACTGTAGTATTCTTTTATAATACATTTATATAAACAAACTAATACTATTACCCCTGTTAATATCTTAATATCTTAGTTATTAACACAACTATATTTTAAACCCTCTTGTATTTTATATAATTGTTTTTTTCATTATAAATTAGGCTGGTATTTGTTTTCAGCACCTAGTTTTCTAACAATTTATTTAACTAATATGTTTAGTTTTTATTTATTAAACATATTATTCACTGTTAATTAACGGTATTAACTTGACAAAATTTAGAGTCTATTTCATGCTCTAGCTATTTTTAACCTTAGTTATTCTATTTTAATCCACAATTTTCAACAGAAAATAAGGGGTTATTAACGATTTTTTAATTTATCCACCTACTCTTTGTGTATTTTAAAATCACCATACTATTATTAAATACTAAATAGAATACATTAAATTTGCCATCCTATAATTATAGTATATATGTCAATTATTCAGAACATTAGAGAAAGAGGAACTTGGATTATTTTTGGAATTATTGCAATTGCATTAATCGCATTTATTTTACAAGATGGTATTGGTAGAAATAAAAGTAATGGAAACATTACTACAATCGCTACTGTTAATGGTGAAGCTATAGATAAATTATCTTTCGACGAGAAGGTAGATTTACAAGTTCAAAATTACGCATCTCAAGGTGTTAAAAGAGAACAAGTAATAGGTTATCAATTCAATCAAGAAGTGGATGCACTTTTATATAAACAAGAAATTGCTAAACTTGGTTTAACTGTTGGAAACAAAGAAATTTCTGATGTTTTATTTGGTAGTGAATCTCCATTTAAAAATGAATTTACTGACAAGACCACTGGTGAGTTTAAAGTGAATGATGCAAAAAATGCATTAGCACAATTAAAGAAAAGTAAGAATGCAGATCAAATTAAACAATTAGA
>CAZXWT010000059.1:0-6676 GCA_964644475.1 uncultured Sediminibacterium sp.
GTTTTCACTTCAGTAAAATCTATTAAAGCAAAATATCCAATGGTAATGAATCTTTGCATTAACCAATTGTCTTTTGGAATCTTAATGCCAAATTCTTTATACCTAGATTGATGAACAGAAGCATCTGAACGGGTAGGGTTACTAAAAACATCGAATTGTTGTAAGAATATATTATTTACACCAGTTCTTTCTTGTAAAACTCTGGCAGCTGCTTGCTCTACTGGCTCATTGATTTTAATGAATCCACCAGGCAAAGCCCACTTGTTGATATATTTAACATCTAAAGCGAGGATCTTTAAGACATTTTCGTGAAAACCAAAAATGACACAGTCAACTGATAAGCCAGTTTGATATTGTTTATCTCCTTTCTCTAATAACTGCTTTAATGCAGGATGAATAGTAGCCTTTTTCGCCATTATTAATTGATGATCTGTTCAGTAATTTTTCCTGTGGTCTTATGTTTTAAGATTAATTTTTTTGCACCATAGTGGGTCATTTCCTCTTTCACTAAATAATGGTCCTTATCGTATTCTACTAAATGACTTTCCTTGGTTAATCCTTCTTGTCCTCTCCAAATATCTAATTTAACAGGTTCCCATAATTTAGACTTAGCAGATCTATAAGCTGCATCTAAAACACAGTTTACTACATAACCATCATAGAAAGTTTCTTTTGGAGCAACACCTTTTTCCATAGCATTGAACATATCCATAAACATGTGGTTATAGCCCAATTCATTTAATTCATCACCCACTGGGAATAACCATCCTCTATCACTTTCTGCTTTTTCTGCAATATAGTCACCACCCTTACCGGTAGTAAACATTTCAAATCCAGTTCTTAAAAAACTATTGATCCAAATAGTACCTTCAGTTCCCATTACTTCATCTCTTAAATCCAAGCCACCTCTAAAAGTCCAACTTACTTCAAACTGACCAATAGCACCGTTCTCATATTTTACTAAACCAATAGCATGGTCTTCTGCATCAATAGGTTTTACTTGTGTATCTGCCCAACACATTACTTCTACAGGCTTAATATCTTTTCCAATATAAGATCTAGAAATCTCTACGCAATGGCATCCTAAATCTAAAATACAACCTCCACCAGCTTGATTAATATCCCAGAACCACTCACTATGAGGGCCAGGGTGTGTTTCTCTAGATTTTGCCCATAAAACGCGTCCTAATGCACCATCTTTAACGCTTTGATTAGCTTTGATAAATTTAGGAGTATATACAAGGTCTTCTAAATAACCATTAAAAATTCCTGCTTCTTCCACAGCGATTAACATGCGCTTTGCTTCTTCCCCATTACGACCAAGAGGCTTAGTAGTCATCACTGCTTTCTTATGTTTGCAACATAACATAACAGCTGCTTCATGTACATGGTTTGGGAGAGAAATACAAACCACATCCACATCTGGATGTGCAATAGCTTCTTCCATATCGGTTGTCCAATGAGCACAATTATAATCTGCAGCAAATTGTTTTGCAGATTCTTCACGGCGAGCATAAATACTTACCACTTTATCTTTACTTCTATATCCTTGAAGTGCATCGGCATAAAATCTACCGATGAATCCTGATCCTAACATTGCTATACGCATATCATTAATTTTTTGAGTGAATAATTTATTAAGTAATTTAATTTCAAACACATCAGACGCTTTGCGTCTTCTTTTCTTTAAAAAATATTATAAATGCAATCAATACTGCACCAGCAATCGATGCAGGAATTAACCAAATATTGGTCCAAGCATGTTGAGTGTCACTTATTTTATGTTGATCTACTACAAAGCCACTATACCAAGTACCAATAAACATACCTACTCCATAAGTAGCAAATGTAAATAAGCCTTGTGCTGCATTTTTAATAGTCTCTCCAGCAGCTTTTTCAGTGTACATATATCCTGTTACAAAGAAGAAGTCGTAACAAACGCCATGCAAAATAATACCTGCATATAACATCCAGCTGGTATCTAATGTACCATGAGCAAAACAGATATATCTTAATACCCAAGCACTCATTCCTAAGATCAACATTTTCTTTACACCAATCTTATTAAACAAGAAGGGGATAGCTAGAATAAATATTGCTTCAGACATTTGACCCATTGTCATTTTACCTGCTACATTTTCTAAACCAACTTCGTTTAAGAAAGGATTAGCAAATCCGTAATAGAATGAAAGAGGAATACAAATTAAAATAGCAGCAATAAAAAATACTAAGTAAGATTTTTCTTTTAATAAAACGAAAGCATCTTTACCTAAGATGGCACCTAAATCTGTTTTAGTGCCAGCACCTTTTGGTGGTGTATTTGGTAATACAAAACTAATAATTCCCAATACAGCAGAAACTACTGCAGCAACATGGAAAGTGCCAGCTGTTTTTTCAATTCCTAATTGAGAGATGATTAATCCTGCTACAATCCAACCCAAGGTCCCAAAAACCCTAATCCATGGGAATTGTTTTCCAGGATCTGTCATTTGAGCAAAAGCAACGCTATTACTTAATGCAATAGTTGGCATGTATAATAAAGAGTACACTAATATTACCCAATAAAAACTGGAATTGTCCACTTTTGTAGCATAGTACAACAAAGCAGCGCCTACTAAATGTAACACACCCATGATTTTTTGAGCAGCAAAGAATTTGTCTGCAATCATTCCAACAAAGAAAGGGGAGATAATTGTGGCAATTGCACCTGCACTATATGCAGCACCAACGTCCACTCCGGACGATTTCAACACCTCACCCATATAAGTTCCCATAGTTACATACCATGCCCCCCAGATATAATATTGGAGAAACATCATGGCAGATAAAAGCAAGCCCGTTTTTAATTTCATATTGGTATTTTTTAGCGCATTCAATATACTAAAAAATACGTTAAAAAATGGGCAATAAGCGTCGAATTCTTAGTTTAAAGCTTGTAAAATATCGGCTAAAATATCGTCACGGTGTTCAAGGCCAACAGAGATTCTGATAAGGCCTGGAGTAATGCCTGCTGCCAAGCGCTCTGCTTCAGATAATTTGGCATGTGTGGTGCTTGCAGGATGTGAAGCGATGCTTCTTGTATCACCTAAATTAGCAGTCAATGAAAGCATCTTAATTTTATTCAAGAATTTTCTTCCTGCTTCAAGACCACCTTTTAATTCAAAACATACAATACCGCCACCATTTTTCATTTGAGCTTTTGCAATACTATGTTGAGGATGTGATGTTAAAAATGGATACTTAACAAAGTTAATTTGATTATTACCTTCTAATTTTTCTGCTATATAATGCGCATTTGAACAATGACGATCCATTCTTACTTCCAAAGTTTCTAAACTCTTACTTAAAATCCATGCATTGAATGGCGACATTGAAGGTCCAGTACTTCTGCAGAATAAATAAATCTCATGAATCAAATCTTTTCTACCTACCACAGCTCCGCCTAAAACCCTTCCTTGTCCATCTATCCATTTAGTAGCTGAATGTACTACTAAGTCTGCACCTAGATCTATAGGTGTTTGACCAATAGGAGTTGCAAAACAGTTGTCAACGTTTAAAATGATATGATGTTTTTTAGCAACTCTACTTACCATGGCAATATCAATGATATCTAATCCAGGATTAGTAGGAGACTCTAAATAAATCATTTTGGTTTGAGGAGTAATAGCTGCTTCCCATTCTGCTTCAGTTGCATTAGTACCAACATAAGAATAATCAATACCATATTTAGGTAAGTATTTTGCAATCACTGTATGAGTACTTCCAAAAATGGCATTGCAAGAAAGTATATGATCTCCTTTTTTCAATAAAGCCATAAAAGAACCAAAGACTGCACTCATTCCGCTAGCCGTTGCAAAGCCGGCTTCTGCGTTTTCTAAAATACATAATCTATCTACAAATTCTTTCACTGTAGGATTGGAGAACCTACTATAAATATTGGCATCTGTTTCGTCAGCAAAAGCAGCACGCATATCTTCTGCGTTATCAAAAGTAAAACTGCTTGTTAAGAATAGAGGAGAAGAGTGTTCATGATTTTTAGTTTGATCCACTCTTGTTCTAATAATTTTTGATTGCTTATGCTGCATAAAACCTTTTTTTAATTTCCATTAAATTATTTCAACACTCCAAGTGATCACTGCACCAGCTGCTCTTAAAGTAGCTGCAACAGAACAGTATTTGTCCATCGATAAAGCACATGCTTTTTCTGCTTTCTCTTTTGACATGCTTCCTTTTAATTTGAAAACTACATTCACGGTTTCCCATAATGCAGGTTCTTTACCTACTGCTCTTTCTCCACTAATCACCATTTCAAATTGTTCGATGGTTTCTTTTTGTTTCTTTAAAATCATCACTACATCTACACCACTACATCCACCTAATGCACTGAGTAATGCTTGCATTGGTCTTACACCAGCACCATGTCCACCTTGATCTACAGGTATATCCATTGTCATGGTTTTACCAGCTTCATCAGTGGTTTCAAATAAATAATCTTCGTCGATTCTTTTTAAATGTATTGTTGCCATAGTTAATGCTTGTTAGTATATACGTACTATAATTATTGTACCTTTGCCAAAGGTAATTCAAATAAAAAATGGCGCCAACTATATATCAATATAATCAACCTTTCACGTTAGAGTGTGGGGTTAGTCTACCTAAGCTGAAGATAGCTTACCATACTTATGGGCAATATGAACCTGGGAAACCAGTGGCTTGGGTATGTCATGCGCTTACTGCGAATAGCGATGTAGCAGATTGGTGGAAGGGATTAGTGGGCGAAGGAAGTTTGATTAATCCTAATGATTATTTTATTATTTGCGCAAATATTATTGGCTCTTGTTATGGCTCTACAGGTCCATTAAGTGTAGAAGACTTAGGTGCAGAAATTAGTTTAAATAATTTTCCGACATTGACCATTAGAGATATGGTGGAAGCGCATATCTTATTAAGAAAACATTTAGGTATAGAGCAGATAGATTTATTAATGGGTGGAAGTATGGGAGGATATCAAGCGCTTGAGTGGGCAGTATACGAACCAAGTGTTATCAAAAAAATGTTTTTAATTGCAACATCTCCTTCTGAAAGTGCTTGGGGTGTGGCAGTGCATACTGCACAAAGATTGGCTATTGAAGCTGACCCTACTTGGAAAGATGCAACCCCTAATGCTGGTGCGAATGGATTAAAAGCAGCAAGAGCAATTGGTATGTTAACTTATCGTAATTATGGTATCTTCCAAGAGAAACAAACAGACGAGGATCCAGAGAAGATAGACAATTTCAAAGCTTCTTCTTATATGATTTATCAGGGAGAGAAATTAGTCAAAAGATTTTATGCATATAGTTATTGGTTGTTAACTAAATCGATGGACAGTCATCACTTAGCGCGTAAACGTGGAGGAGATTTAATGACTACATTGGCAACTATCAAAACTCCTACATTTATTATTGGAATCAATAGTGATATTCTTTGTCCATTAGATGAGCAAAGATTTATGGAACACCATATGCCTAATGCAAAATTAATTGCAATAGATTCTATGTACGGTCATGATGGTTTTATTATTGAAACAAAACAAATTTCCAACTTATTAAAGAGTTGGTTGGTATCTCAAAAAAGCTAAAACATACATTATATGAAAGGCTTCTTAAGACAAATAGGGGAGTATTTATTTTTGGTAAAACGTGATCCTAATCAAGAAAGAACAGGTATGATGAAAGCTATGCATGGCATGAACCGTATTTCTTTGATTGTATTTTTAATTGGGATACTTGTAATCTTAATTAGAAAGTTCTTCTAAGATAATTCCAGCCGATACTTCTGCTGCGTTTTGGCCTGTATACAAAGCCTTCTGTAAGGCTGCGTAATCTTCTTTGATCTGTGCTTGTTTAGCTGGATTGTCTAATAAATCTTTTAATGCTTCAATTAAGTTAGCAGTAGTTAATTCTTCTTGTATTAATTCTTTCACTACTTCTTTATTCATGATTAAATTAACAAGTGCAATGAATTTAATTTTCACAAATCGTTTTGCTAAAGCTAATGTGATGGGGTTGCCTTTGTAACAAACAATTTCTGGCACGCCCAATAAAGCTGTTTCTAAAGTAGCAGTACCACTAGTCACCAAGGCTGCTTTGCTATGATTTAACAAAGCATAGGTATTGGCTTTTACAATATGAATGTTTTTAGTTTTAGGAACCAAAGAAGAAAACCATTCGTCATCTAATCCTGGTGCTTGTGCAATGGCAAAATGATATTCAGGAAAAGCATTTGCTACTGATAACATGACAGGAAGCTTTTTTAAAATCTCTTGTTTGCGACTTCCTGGAAGTAATGCAATAATCTTCTTTCCTTCAATTTGAGGTAGAGGGTGTGCAAGATTTTTTTGATCAGCTAACACCTGCATCAGTGGATGCCCAACATAATCCACCTCCCAATTCCACCTGTCTTTAAAATATTGTTTTTCAAATGGTAAAATACAAAGCAATCTATCAATAGATTGACGCATTTGAGGGACACGATTTTCTTTCCAAGCCCAAACCTGCGGTGCAATAAAATAAATTACTTTTAATCCCTTTGTTTTCGCCCATTTAGCAATGCGTAAATTAAAACCTGGATAATCTACACAAACCAATACATCAGGTTTGAAATTTGCTATATCCTGCTTGCAAAATTTGATATT
>CAZXWT010000060.1:0-6640 GCA_964644475.1 uncultured Sediminibacterium sp.
AGCAATCGTTAACCGTCCCTTCGTTTCCACGAGGGGACTTTTTTGTATATTTGAGCCTTCATGAAGCATTTTTACCTAGTTTGTTTACTTTTTTTATCTTTTAGCCCAAAATTATTTGCACAACAAAAACAAGTAGTTCACTATAATCAGTTATGGTACGCTTACAATAATAACACACGCTTAACAGACAGATGGGGCATTTGGATGGATATTCAAAACAAAGACAAGTCTGAATTCGTACACAATTTTGATGTGAAAGAAAACACCCTGGGCGGTATTTATTATTTAAAAAATAAAATGAAATTAACAGGGGCATTTACTTATATACAATCATTTCCTAATGATAAATTGCCAGATTTTTATGCCCCAGAATATCGTCCATGGCAAATGGTTCAATGGAAGAATAATTTACAAAATACGAGCTTTGCACATTGGGTAAGATTAGAAGAAAGATTCAAGACTAAAACAATCAATGGAAATCAATTAACCAATAATTTCGATTTCAGTTACAGATTAAGATACAATGTGTTTATAGAGAAACCCCTTACTGTCAAGAAACATGAAAAAGGTGCTATTTCATTATCTATTGCTGAAGAAATATATTTGAACTACGGGAAAACCATTGTCTATAATACATTTGATCAAAATAGAATCTTTGGTGGTTTATTGTATTATTTTAATACACATGACTGGCTGCAATTTGGATACACCAATGTGATACAGCATCTTTCAAGTAAAGACAAATACAAGTCAATTGATGCCATAAAATTAACCTTCTTTAATAATTTGGACTTTAGAAAGAAACCAAGTGCACATAAGTCTTAGTATTTGTCAAGTTTAATTACTGTGCATTGATAGTTTGCTTCTTATATATAATATCTCCTGTAGCAGTTAGTCCTACAATTTGTATTGTATAAGTTTTAGCATCATCGGCAGTGTAAAATTGAATATTTGCCTTTCCCTTTTCGTTGGTATACAAATGTCCATTCCAATAAATTGTTGAACGATGGTCTTTAAAATTACCATTCTTAATACTTAGGTTTTCGTATTCTGGCACAACAAAATTGGATGCCATATGATAAGACCTTGGATAGTATTGAATACTACCATACCCTTCTATTTTGTTTCTGAAATTAGACACTCTATGGGTATTGATAATGATTACTCCATTCGCCGCCCTAGTACCATAATAAGCCGCTTCTGGGCCTCTTAATACTTCTATAAAATCAACCATATCGGTCGTGATTCTCGAGATTTCTGATAGCACAGGGCTACTGTTAAACACAGGCCCAGAATCGCTTGTATTTCCTCCATCTAAAACAGGCACAGATCCTCCAGCCATCATCACTCCGTCTATGATTAATAAAGGCTCGTCCTTTTCGCTAATGGTGAATGAGGTTACTCCACCCAATGTGATAAATCCAGATCTTAAATGCAATCCTGGGATGGTTAATATCCCTGCACTAGCATCCGTGTTGCCAATTTTTTGCAAAGATTCTCCAGTAACAATTTGAGAGAAATTACTGACTCTTTTACTGGTATTATAACTATTACTTTTAATAGAAGACTTTACAGTCACAGTTTGTAACCAATCCTTTCCTGTACCTATTACAAAATTATTCTGCTCAATTTGTGCTTTGACAAATTGTATTGCATTTATATCTATATAGCTTTTTGAAGAAGCTGGAGTGTTGAAATTCGGAAAATGGCCATTAGCCTCCATAATAATCTTTTCATCTAATTTGGATCCCTTCGAATTAGTCACTTGTAAAGTAAATGGTATACTATCCACCACTACTGGTAATCTAAAACTAAATTGACCATTGGCATCTGTTGTAGCTGCATCGAATAATGTAACTGCTCCTTTAGAATAAAGAGTTACTACCCTGCCAGCCATGGGTACATTCTTTTTATTGACCACTTTACCTCTTATATCTGTGATAGATGTGTCAATAGGCAAAGTCCATTTGCCAAAATTTTCATCATTGGATTCAATAGATTTTGCAAATTGTTGCCCCATGTATACAAATGGCTGGGTCAATACTTGTAAAGCCCTAAGATTGGTGTTACTATCCAATTGTTCTAAATGTGTATTGGAGTAAAACCCTGGCGCAATAGGTGTTAATTGATCATTATTGACTACTACACTTAGTGATGCCAAACTTGGTCTTAACAAAGAGTCTCCACTTAAAATACTCGCTTGCACTAGCTCTCTTTTCCCAAAACTTGGTTTTTGTGTTTGTATAAATAATTCTTCTTTATCTCTAGCAATAAAAATACTTCTTTCACTAATTACTTCTTTTTGCTCGTTAAATAAAACCAATTTAGAAATCCCTTTTGGAAAACTGGTTTTAGGAATACTAATCTCATACATATCAGATCCTTCACTTGCAAAACATAAACTGTCTTTATTGATACCTAACAAATAAGAAGTATACCCTTTTTTGTAAATGGAATCACCTTGTGCAATAATTACTTTGAAATAATTAGGACTTTCTTCTTTAATAGCAATCTGACTTGCATATTGATTGACTGCTGGCAAAGGCCAAGTTAATTTTTTACCATTATAAGTCACCACTGCATAATATCGGTGGCTTTTTGAAATGAAAAATTGACATTTGCCTAATCCGTACTTTGCCTCTGTTGTAAAATAAGTTTCGATAGTACTATCCTTACTATCTATTATATAACCCTCTGTAGCTATTGGATGATTATTGGCATCCGTTGCTTTAATGCCAATAACAGCATTTGTGCCTGCTATCAAATTACCCCCTTCTGGAAATAACTCAATTTTAGGCATTGTATTTTTTGAGCTAGTTAAAGTTGTTGTATTTGTATTTACCAAAGCCAAATTATTAAATGCGTTCGCATTTTTATTAGGCAGCTTTGGATTGATCACATACACTGGAATAACCATGATTGAACCAGTATCTCTTTTTACCATATTAGCAGTATACAATCTTAACCAATATTGTCCCTCTTGCATTTTATCTGTTAAGGGTATTCTAGCTTCTGTTTTTTCTGAAGGAATATTCAATAATAATTTTGCAAATACGCTATCCTGCTCATTCACTATATCTACATACAAGGTTTGACTATGTTTATAATACTTATGTGATAAGTGATTTATAACCCATGCCTTCATCCACAAATCTTCCCCTGCTACAAAAACATTTTTATTGGTTTGCACTAATAATTTTTCACTATACTCCCTTCTTAAATTTTTGATAAACCTTCCTGCCAAACTATCTATACGCTCAATATTTTGTTGAGCATAGCTATTTATAGTTATTAAAAGCGATAAGCTAAATACTATTTGTTTTAAAAAAGGACGCATCTTCATTAATTGTATTAAAGGTTCTATATTAAAGTTATAAGCTTGTGCTTAAAAATTCCCAAAAAAGGGATGAACGGAGTCAGGAATTTGCTAAGTTTAGGTACAAATTCTTTTATTATGAATATACAACATCGTTTAACTTGTTTATTGGGATTTTTATTGATTAGCGCGAGTTTAATGGCACAGATCCCTGCAGCACCCAATCGTAATGCTGGAGATGGTCCTTATACTCAACTAATTATTAGAGGCGTAACCATTATTAATGGAACAGGTGCTCCTGCATTAGGACCAGTAGATATTGTGATTGAAAATAATAGAATTGTAAAAATTGTAACAGTAGGTGCAGAAGGAGCTAAAATCAATCCTGCAAGAAGACCAAAACTAGCCAACAACGGAAAAGAAATTGACGCTACTGGTATGTATGCCCTGCCTGGTTTTATTGATATGCATACTCATATTGGAGGTGAAGAACAAGGAACACCAGCCGAGTATGTTTATAAATTATGGATGGCTCATGGTATCACTACTGTAAGAGATGTTTCTGCTGGCAATGGTTTGTCTTGGGTTTTAAGTGAGAAAAAAAGAAGTGCTGAAAATAAAATTATTGCTCCTAGAATATACGCCTATACAGCATTTGGGCAGGGTGCTAAAAAAGAAATCATTACCAAACAAGATGCTATTGATTGGGTAGATGAAAATGCAAAAAATGGCGCTGATGGAATTAAATTTTTTGGTGCTGCTCCAGAGATTATGGATGCCGCTATCAGAGAAAATAAAAGATTAGGTTTAAGATCTTGCGCACATCACGCCCAAACTGATGTTGCAAGATGGAATGTATTGAGCTCTGCAAGAGCAGGCATGACAAGTATGGAGCACTGGTATGGCTTACCAGAAGCTTTATTTGAAAACAAGACTGTACAAGATTTCCCTTTAGACTATAATTACACCAATGAGCAAAGCAGGTTCGAGAATGCAGGAAAGTTATGGAAACAAGCTGCAGCACCTTATTCTGAAAAATGGAATAAAGTAATGAATGAACTGCTTGCTTTAGATTTTACATTAGATCCTACATTTAATATTTATGAAGCCAATAGAGATTTGATGCGTGCAAGAAGAGCAGAATGGCATGATGACTATACCCTCCCTTCTCTTTGGCGTTTTTATGCACCAAGTAGAAATTCTCATGGTTCTTATTGGTTTGACTGGGGCACAGAACAAGAAATTGAATGGAAAAACAATTACAAACTTTGGATGAGTTTTATCAACGAATACAAAAACAGAGGAGGAAGAGTGATTGCTGGTTCGGATAATGGCTTTATTTATCAAACCTATGGTTTTGGATTTATTAGAGAGTTAGAACTTTTGAGAGAAGCTGGCTTTCACCCACTAGAAGTAATTAGATCTGCTACTTTATACGCTGCTCAAGCTTTGGGTATGGATAAAGACCTAGGGACAATTGAGCAAGGCAAACTAGCTGATATCATTTTAGTAGACCAAAACCCTTTGAAGAATTTACAAGTATTATACGGAACAGGTGCTATCAAATTAGATCAAGATGGCAATACAAAAAGAGTGGGTGGAGTAAAATATACTATTAAAGACGGTATTGTTTATGATGCTAAACAATTATTAAAAGACGTTAAAAATATAGTTGATAAAGCTAAAGCGGACGAGCATTTTGTATTAAAACAACCAGGGATTGAATAAAAATAAACAGGTATGCAAATTAAATTAATTAAAAACAGATCTGATATTGGCGCAGGGACAAGAGGTTCCGATATGGGTATAGATGCGATTGAAATAGCTGCTATCAATGCTGGCAATGATTATTTTAATAGACATCTATATGAGGATGTAGAAACACATAACGAAACCATTTACCAAAAGAATACGAATAATTTTGCCAAGCGAATTGAACATGTGGTGCAGCAATGTGAGAGAGTGGCAAAAGCAGTTAGTAGTAATTTAATTTTGGGTAATTTCCCTATTGTTTTATCTGGGGACCATAGTTCTGCATTAGGCACTATTAGTGGTATTAAAAATGCCTTCCCTCAATCAAGATTGGGTGTTATCTGGTTGGATGCACATGCAGACATTCATTCCCCATTCACTTCTCCTTCTGGCAACATTCATGGAATGCCTTTGGCTGCTGCACTGGGATTAGATCATTTAGAATATCAAATTAATCAACCGGATGACGCCACTTTGATCCAATGGCATCAAATGAAGAATATCGGCATTGAAGGGTCTAAATTACTACCAACTGATTTGATTTATTTTGGTTTAAGAGATTATGAAACTGCAGAAGAAAAAGTGATTGCAGATCATCATATCCAATATTATAAAGTGGAATCACTCAGGCATATTGGCTTAGTTAATACTGTAAAAAAAGCCATTGAACAGTTAAGTCATTGTGATATACTGTACATCAGTTTTGATGTAGACTCAATGGATTGTGATCAAATCTCTTATGGCACTGGAACACCGGTTCCATCTGGATTTAATCCTAAAGAGATTATTGAAATCATTAGCCTATTTCAAAATACAGGCAAAGTGAAATGTATTGAGTTTACAGAGATCAATCCTTTATTAGACAATAAGGGAAATAAAATGGCCGAAACTGCATTTCAAGTATTGGATCAGATTTCTCTGAATATTAAATAGACTTAAAATTTTTTATACTTAGCATTGGATAAAAATAAAGCGGCCCCGCAAATGCGGGGCCGCTTAGTATAGTTCATTAACTAATTATACTAGTCAATATCCCAGAAGATACGTGTAGATAATGGGTCGATAGTGCCTTGAGCGTTTACATTCGCACCGTTAGAACCTAATTCAGTTCCAGGGTAGAATAAACGTACAGGTCTTTTCGCATCTGTTACGTAGTTCTTAGATTGAGGAGTTACAGGGAATCCGTTTTTACGGTATTCAGACCATGCTTCTAAACCATTGAAGTTTGCTAAAGCCAACCATTTTTGGTAAGCGATTGCTTTTAACTTGTCTGTAGATGCAGTGAAGTCTACTAAATCAACTCCGCTAGCTAATAATCTTGTTGCATCAGATGCAGTTGCACCTAAAGCTCTGTAAGATTCTTTCACACCAGCTTCAAAGTATGATTGAGCAGTACCTGTTAAGTTTACTGAAGCATAACGTTGCTTAGCTTCTGCTAAGTTTAAGTTTACTTCTGCAGCAGTCATAATAATGAAAGGCTTGTTGTATGCACCCTTAACTAATACTGATGGTCCAGGAGCAGATGTAACTGCTGGTAGGAAACCAGAGCTAGATCCGAAAGGAATACCAACA
>CAZXWT010000061.1:0-5313 GCA_964644475.1 uncultured Sediminibacterium sp.
CTGATTGTATTCTTTCCAATGTTTTCTTTTCGCCACATAAGCTTAAGAATGCCTCTCTTTCTAAATCTAATAAGTATTGCTCATTCACTAGAGTAGGTTCGCTAATATCACCACCACACATTACATAAGCTAGTTTTTTAGCAACTAATTTATCATGCTCTGTAGCATAACCACCTCTCCACATGGCATTAATACCTGCATATAAAGCACCTAAGGCAGACTTTCCTAATACTTTAATATCTTTTCTTTGAGCAGTTTGAGTGTATCCTGCATTATATAATTTTAAAACTTCTTCTTTTGCTTTTGCAATTCTTCTTGATTGATTTAAAACAATATGATCTTGGCCTTTTCTAAAGATACCCATCTCCATTGCTTCATGTGCTGAAGTAGCCACTTTAGCAGTAGCAATTTGTAAGAATCTATTTTTTAAAGTAATGGTATCTGGCTCATCAACATGCATTTCGTCTGAAGCACGTAAAACCAATTCCTTGGTTCCACCTCCACCTGGAATAACACCAATACCTAATTCGACTAAACCAATATAGGTTTCTGCTGCTGCAGCGATAGTGTCTGCATGTAAGTTTAATTCACATCCACCACCCAAGGTTAATCCATGTGGCGCAACACCAACAGGAATAGAAGAATAACGTACACGCATCATGCTGTTTTGGAAAGCACGAATAGCCATATCCAATTCTTCATAATCTTGTTCGATAGCCAACATAAAGATCATTCCCACATTGGCACCTGCGCTAAACAAGTTGCCTTCATTTGCAATGACTAAGCCGTTGCATTTTTCTTCTGCAATACCAATGGCTTTCTTGATTCCTTCAAGTACTTCCCCGCCAATACTATTCATCTTGGTATTCCAGCCAAAACCGGCAATACCATCACCCATGTCAACCATAGTGCAAGCACTATTTTTCCAAATAGTTTTTTCTTTAAGGTCAGATAAAATAATAAATGAATCTGCTCCAGGAATGATTTTATAATCTTCTGTACTAATATCATAGTAGTAGCGCTTACCATCGATTACTTTATAAAAATTTAGACCTTTGCTAGACATTTTCTCTACCCATGGAGCAATAGTAATACCAGCAGCTTTCATGTCAGCTACAACAGCAGAAACACCTAATGCATCCCAAGATTCAAATGCGCCAATTTCCCATCCAAAGCCCGCTTTTAACGCATCGTCTAATCTGTATAATTCATCACTGATTTCTGGAATTCTAAATCCGATATAAGAAAATAATGCATGATGAAAAGCACGTACAAATTCACCTCCCTTATCTGCAGCTTTATATAAAATTTTTAATCTTTCTGGTAAACTATCCACAGCTTTAGCAGCTGCAATAGAGGCGAATTTTGTTTTATTGCGTGGCTCGTATTCGAAAGTTTTTAAATTCAGTGTTAAGATTTCTTTAGAGCTTACAGTTTTTACTTTCTTAAAAAATCCTTGTCCTGTTTTATCGCCCAACCAATTGTTCTCCACCATTTTTTCTAACCAAGTAGGTAAAGTAAAAATAGCTTTCGCTTCATCATTAGGACAATTATCTGCAACACCTTTAGCTACTTTAACTAATGTATCTATACCCACCACATCTGCTGTTCTAAAAGTGGCTGATTTTGGTCTGCCCATAATAGGCCCAGTCAATGATTCAATCTCGTCAATATTTAATCCCAATTTTTCCATAGTATGCACCACACTCATCATGCTGAAAACACCTACACGATTAGCGATAAAAGCAGGTGTGTCTTTACAAAGCACTGTTGTTTTTCCTAAAAACACATCACCATACTGCATGTGAAAATCGATCACTTCTTTGGAAGTTTTTGCAGTCGGAATAATTTCCAATAGACGCAAATATCTCGGAGGATTAAAGAAATGCGTACCACAAAAATGCAATTGAAAATCTTCTGATCTTCCTTCAGCCATTAAATGAATAGGAATTCCTGAAGTATTAGAACTTATTAATGTTCCTGGCTTCCTGTATTTTTCTACTTCATCATAAATTTGTTTTTTGATATCTAATCGCTCCACCACCACTTCGATGATCCAATCTGCTTTGGCAATTTGAGACATATCATCTGTAAAGTTTCCCGTATTGATGTTTGCAGAAAACTTGGAAGCATAAATAGGTGAGGGATTAGATTTTATTGCAGCAGTTAATGCATCATTCACTAATTGATTGCGTTCTTTTTTATTGTTGCTCTCTTCTTTACCAGGAGTTAGTCTATCTAATAATAATACTTGCACCCCAATTCCAGCAAAATGACAAGCAATTCTGGAGCCCATTACTCCACTACCTAAAACCACTACATTTTTAATAGCTCTTTGCATAAATAAAGCGTTTGTGTAAAATTAGTTAGTTATGCAACTATTTTCAAAAAAATCTTTAAACAGGGTCTCGGACGGGTAATTTTTTGCCAATAATGGGCAGTTTGGACCTTTTAACAAATCCGCCTTGGCTAACCGCCGCTTTGACCTACATTTGTATCATGCAAGTCGACGAAAAACTAGTGAGTCATTTAGCACATTTATCAAGGTTAAATGTCGCACCCGAAAAAATGGGCAAATTGGTAGCGGATATGCAAGATTTAGTTGTTTTTGTGGAGCAATTAAATAACTTGGATACAACTGGTACTGAGCCATTAATGCATATGGGTTCTAACGTAAATGTGCTGAGAGAAGATATCGTCGCTGGATCTATTTCAAGAGAAGAAGCTTTAAAAAACGCCCCTAATGCGGATGGTGTTTTCTTTAAGGTTCCAAAAGTAATTCGTAAATAATACAACATGTCATCTGTTATTCAATTAAGAGGTATTCAAAAAAGTTATTTTATGGCGGGTCAAGCAATTCCAGTTTTAAAAGGGATTGATCTTGATATCAATAGAAATGAATATGTCGCTTTGATGGGTCCATCAGGAAGTGGTAAGAGTACTTTAATGAATATTTTAGGTTGTTTGGATTCTCCAACTGGAGGTACGTATAATTTAAATGGTCATGACGTAAGTCAAATGACAGATGATGAATTAGCGGGTATTAGAAATATTGAAATTGGTTTCGTATTCCAACAATTTAATTTATTGCCAAGATTGTCTGCTGCAGAAAATGTTGCATTGCCATTGGTGTACGCAGGTGTTTCTAAAAAAGAAAGAATTGATAGAGCCATGATTGCTTTAGAAAAAGTAGGTTTGGCTTCTAGATCTCATCATAAATCAAATGAATTGAGCGGTGGTCAAATTCAACGTGTAGCCATTGCACGTGCATTGGTGAACAATCCATCTATTTTATTAGCCGATGAACCTACAGGTAATTTGGATTCTAAAACTTCAGTGGAAGTAATGGAATTGTTTGGTAAAATTCAAGCAGCTGGTAATACTGTAGTGCTAGTTACACACGAAGAAGATATTGCTCAGTATGCTCATAGAGTGGTTCGTTTAAGAGACGGTTTGATTGAAACCGATACATTGAACAAATCTCATAAATAGTTGTTATAAGTTGTAGTTTTACAATAACACTATGAAAATTTACACAAAAGCAGGAGACCAAGGAAAGACCTCATTAATTGGAGGTACGAAAGTGCCTAAAAGCCATATAAGAATTGAATCCTATGGGACAGTAGATGAGTTAAACTCTTACATTGGTTTAGTGAGTGATATGTGTGCGAACGAAAAAATTCAAATCGTTTTAAACGAAGTGCAGGATAGATTGTTCACTGTTGGATCTTCTTTAGCTTGTGATCCTGACAAAGAACCACATTTAAAAATTCCTGATTTAAAAGAAGAAGATATTGCTAATTTAGAAAAAGAGATGGATGCTATGAATGAAGTATTGGCACCCATGAAATCTTTTATCTTACCAGTTGGACATGTAGCCATTTCTACAACTCATGTTGCAAGATGTGTTTGCAGAAGAGCAGAACGTTGGTGTGTTAATTTACAAGAAGAAGAGTTATTCGTAGATCCATTGGTAATAAAATACTTAAATAGATTAAGTGATTACTTGTTTGTACTAGCAAGATATATTGGGCACTTAAATGGGGTAGAAGATAAACCTTGGAAAGCTAGAGTATAATTTTCCCGTCTTTCATTGTCAATTTCCTATTGCATCTATCAGCTAATGAATCGTTATGAGTAACAATCAAAAAACTCTGATTCATTTTATCACGAAGTTGAATAAATAATTCGTGTAAAGCAATAGCGTTTTCGCTGTCTAGATTACCTGTAGGTTCATCTGCAAAAATTAAACTAGGATCATTAATCAATGCTCTAGCTACAGCCACTCTTTGTTGTTCACCACCAGATAGGCTATTGGGTTTTTTATCTGCTTTATCAGCAAGCCCCATAAAGTCTAATAATTCAATTGCTTTTTTCTCCAATGCCTTTTTAGATTTTTTCGCTATCCATCCTGGAATACAAATATTCTCTAAGGCAGTAAATTCTGGTAATAAATGGTGAAACTGAAACACAAAGCCTATATGTTCATTTCTATATTGAGAAATAGCTTTATTGCTTAATTGGGCAATATCCTGACCTTCAAAAAACAAACTTCCTTTATCCGCTTTTTCAAGACTGCTCACAACATATAATAGAGTCGATTTCCCAGCCCCAGAAGCTCCAACAATAGAAACTAGCTCCCCTCTGGAAATTTCCAAAGAAACCCCCTTTAAAACGGGAATTGGGCCATAGTTTTTATATAGGTCCTTGGCTACTAGTAATTTCGAGCTTGACTCCATACCACAAACCTAAGATAACCAGGGCAATTTTGACAAATTTTGACCAATTGTTTATAGGATGTAGAAAAAACAGATTTGGTAGAATCATTAATACGGCTACTTTTGCAAAAAAACCATTACTATGTTTTGGACATTAGAATTAGCTAGCTATTTGGAAGAAGCTCCTTGGCCTGCAACAAAAGATGAATTAATTGACTACTCCATTAGGAGCGGTGCCCCTATAGAAGTAGTGGAAAATTTACAAGAGTTAGAAGACGAAGGCGAAGTATTTGAAAGTATCGAAGATATTTGGCCTGATTATCCAAGCCAAGAAGATTTCATGTTTAATGAGGACGAGTACTAAATAAAATGCGCTATTTGAAAATTTAGCGCATTTTATTTAGCACCCTCTAATGAATTTAAAAAAAGAGATTGCAAAATGCAATCTCTTTTTTTTAAATCGCGAAAAATAGTGCTAGACAATTTTAATTTTACTATTACTACTTTTTTTAATTCCGAAAAATATTCTTAGAAAGTCAGTTTAAAATACAAAAGCATCAAGCTTAGTATTAGTACAATTGTATTGGCAATTAAT
>CAZXWT010000061.1:5413-6554 GCA_964644475.1 uncultured Sediminibacterium sp.
TTTAAAATACAAAAGCATCAAGCTTAGTATTAGTACAATTGTATTGGCAATTAATACTGGGCCGCTTTTAATTAAGTATGCATAAGTCAACCAAACAATACAACTAAAGTTTACAATCAATACCATGATTAAACTTAAGTCGCCCACACTATGTGATTTCCATGAAAGATATACTTGAGGTACAAAAGTGATACAACTTAATAATGTACCTAAGTAACCAATAGATTCAACTAGTTTTGGATTGATTTCTTTTTTGCTCATAAGGGATATGTGTTGGGGTGTGAAAAATTATCCTTCTGTAATGCCAGCTTTTTGCATAATCAAATCACTTACACCAGTAGTAGAATAACCGCCATCATGGAATAAGTTTTGCATAGTGACCATCTTAGTCAAGTCAGAGAACAATGTGATACAGTAGTTAGCACAATCTTCCGCGCTTGCGTTACCTAATGGGGCAATCGCATCAGCATAATCGAAGAAATCACCAAAGCCTTTGATACCTGTACCTGCAGTAGTCTTGGTTGGAGATTGAGAAACGGTATTCACACGTACTCTTTTCTTTAAACCATAATGATAACCAAAGCTACGAGCAATAGATTCTAATAAAGCTTTGATATCTGCCATATCGGTATAGAATGGATAAGTTCTTTGAGCAGCTGCATAAGTCAATGCTACCACACTTGCTTCTTCATTTAAAGCATCCATATTGTAGGCAACACTTAACATTTTATGTAAAGACATTGCAGAAACGTCTACGCCTTTTGCATAGTAATCGTAGTTCAATTCTGGGTAAGCAATTTTCTTTCTAATATTCACACTCATTCCAATAGAATGTAATACGAAGTCAATTTTACCACCTAATATTTGTTGAGACTCTGTAAACAAAGTTGTTAATTCTTCTACACTTGTTGCATCAGCAGGAACAATCTTAGAATTGGTCTTTTCTGCTAAGCCATTAATTTCACCCATACGCATAGCAATAGGTGCATTGGTTAATACAAATTGCGCACCTTCTTCGTGTGCTTTTTCTGCCACTTTCCATGCAATTGAATTGCTATCTAAAGCACCAGTGATAATACCTCTTTTTCCTTTTAATAAATTGTAAGCCATATTGGGTTTATTTAGTCTTGTAAAAATAGTA
>CAZXWT010000062.1:0-6554 GCA_964644475.1 uncultured Sediminibacterium sp.
CCACTAAAGCAATGAAAAATTCCTTTCAAACCTTTTTTTGCAAAAGGCTTCACCATTTCAATCGTCTCTCCCATGGCATTTCTTGTATGAATATTTATAGGCAAACTATAATCCAAAGCCCATTGCATTTGTTTTTCAAAAACCAGTTGTTGTTCTTTCGCAAAAGTTTTATCCCAATAATAATCCAAACCAATTTCACCAATCGCGGCAAATTTTCTTTTAGCCAACCATTCTTCCACAATCGCTAATTCTTCTTGATAATTTTCTTTTACATAACAAGGATGCAAACCCATCATAGGAATACAAATACCCGGATACTTTGTTTCCATATCCATCATCGCATCAATACAAGTACTGTCAATATTTGGCATATAAATTTTTTCTATACCACTAGACTTTGCCGAAGACATGACCAAGTCCATATCTTCCAGAAAACCGGTATCGTATATATGAGAATGAGTGTCTATAAAACGCATAAGAAATAGATTATCTACAAAAAAAGGATATTTTTCTCAGCCCACATACTAAAATGATGCATTTCAACGTTTTATGCTTGGATAAAAGGATTATCGTAATTATTACGATCAAAATTTTTGTTTTTTATAGGGTACGGATTATACGGCCGAGGTTTCTACCTTGGCCTACTTTTTTCTATAAAGCCCTAAACTGAAAGCCTTTTTGGGTAAAATAATCCAATGTAGCAGGCAGGGCAACTTGTAATCTATCCCATGCTTTTGCACTATCATGAAAAACTACGATCGATCCAGCATGGGTATGTTCCAAAACATTACTCAAACATTGCTGACCATTAATGCTTGTATCAAAATCTCCACTAAGTACATCCCACATAATTATCTCTTGCGGTAAAGATTTGTCAGCACGAATTTTTCTTATTTGACTTCTTTTTATTCTACCATAAGGAGGTCTAAAAAGATTACTTTGAATATATGTTGAAGCTTGAGCAATATTTTGCAAGTACAAATCATCTTCGGTTTTCCAACCATTTAAATGATGCATGGTATGATTACCAACAGTATGACCTTTTTCTATTATTTGCTGATAAATTTCGGGATGCTCTACTACATTTTTACCTATACAAAAAAAACTTGCTTTGGCATTGTATTTTTCTAATTGCTCTAAAACAAATGGCGTGGCTATAGGATGTGGGCCATCATCAAAACTAAGATAAATGCTATTTTCATTAGCAGGCATCTTCCATGTGCAGGAAGGATATAATGCGCGCAATAAAAAAGGGGTCTTAGTTAAATACATGCCCAAAGATAAATAGTTCTTTTGCCCATTTGAATATTATCTTTGTAAAAATTGAAGAACGAATGGAATCAAAGGTTAGAGTACGATTTGCCCCCTCTCCAACAGGCGGATTACACTTAGGTGGTGTTAGAACAGTCTTATTTAATTATCTATTTGCAAAACATCATGGAGGTGAGTTTGTGTTAAGAATTGAAGATACTGACCAAACCAGATTTGTGGCAGGTGCAGAACAATATATACAAGACACTTTAGCTTGGTGCGGATTAATCCCTAATGAAAGTCCATTACATGGAGGCCCATTTGCACCTTATAGACAAAGTGAGCGAAAAGCGATTTACAAAGAATACGCAGAGCAGTTAATTAAAAATGGTCAAGCTTATTATGCTTTTGACACTGCAGCAGATTTAGAAGCAAAAAGAGCAGCTATTGCTAATTTCCAATACAGCAAAGCACATAGAATGGAAATGAAAAATTCTATTGCATTGTCTGCAGAAGAAGTTGATACATTATTAAAAAACAACACGCCATATGTTGTTAGAATAAAAATACCTGATGGGGCCGAAGTGAAGTTTGAGGATATGATTAGAGGAGAAGTAAGCTTTGATGCAAGTACTGTGGATGATAAAGTATTATTAAAAGCAGACGGTATGCCTACGTATCACTTAGCTGTAGTGGTGGATGATTATTTGATGAAAATCACGCATGCTTTTAGAGGAGAAGAATGGTTGCCAAGTGCACCGGTACATATATTATTATGGGAATATTTATTTGGTTTAGATAAAATGCCTAAATGGGCTCATTTACCATTGATATTAAAACCAGATGGACACGGCAAATTGAGTAAGCGTGATGGCGAGCGATTAGGATTCCCCGTTTTTGCAATGGATTGGACAGATCCTAATACCAACGAAACCACTATTGGATTCAAGGAAAAAGGATTTCTTCCAGAAGCGTTTGTGAATTTATTAGCCATGCTTGGATGGAATGATGGAACCGATAAAGAAATTTTTAGCATGGAGGAATTGATTGCTAATTTCTCTCTAGACAGAGTACATAAAGGGGGTGCCAAATTTGATTATGAAAAAGCGAAGTGGTTCAATGCAGAATGGATTAAGAAAACTGCCAATGAAAAATTAGCGCAACTGGTACAGCCTTATTTTGATAAAGCCGGTATTGAAGTACATGATCCAGCCTACTTAGTTAAAATAATTGGACTGGTAAAAGAGCGTTGTGTTTTACTCCCTGATTTTATCACACAATCTGTGTTTTTCTTTCAGGCGCCTGCAACAATTGATCTTTTATCCATTCAACCAAAATGGGACTCAAAAAAGCAAGATTTCTTTGTTGAACTAGTAAAAATCTATACAGACAAAATTGCTCAAGGATTTAAAACATTACCTGCAGAAACATTGGAATCTGATTTTAAAGAATTAGCAACAACACATGGTTTAAAACCAGGAGAGCTAATGCTGCCTTTTAGAATTATGCTAGTGGGTGGTAAATTTGGACCAGGGGTATTTGAGATTGTCGAAAATATTGAATTGCAAGACGCGCTGACAAGAATCAGCCATACCTTATCACAACTTTCATCAAATTAACTTAATTTAGATTAGATGAAACCAATTAGAGTATTAGTAGCAAAAGTGGGATTAGATGGTCACGACAGAGGCGCTAAAATTATCGCCACTGCATTAAGAGATGCTGGTATGGAAGTAATTTATACTGGCTTAAGACAAAGTCCCGAAATGGTGGTTCAAGCCGCATTGCAAGAAGACGTAGATGCTATTGGTATTAGTATTTTATCTGGCGCTCACATGACAGTGTTCCCTAAAGTATACCAATTAATGCAGGACAAAGGGTTAACCAATACCCTATTAACTGGTGGTGGCATTATTCCCGAAGAAGATGCCGTTAAATTAAAAGCAATGGGCATTGGTACTTTATTTGCTCCAGGCACTAACACAGCTGATATTGCTACTTATATAAAAGAATGGGTGGCTGCGAATAGAAAATAATTTTTAACGATAAAACTTGATGGTATGTCTTTCCAAACTTTATTTACAAAAATGGAAGATCACACATTGATCATTACCATTAATCGTCCTGAAAAATTAAACGCATTAAATAGCCAGGTCATGCAAGACTTGGATGCAGTTTTTGAAAGAGTCTATAAATTTCCTGAAATAAAATCTGTGATTATTACTGGTGCAGGATTAAAAAGTTTTGTGGCCGGCGCAGATATCAAAGAATTTGAAACATTAACTCAAGAAGAAGCCACAGCATTGGCAAAAAAAGGCCAATCCATTTTTGCTAAAATTGAGAACTCTCCTAAGCCAGTTATTGCATGTGTAAACGGCTTTGCTCTAGGGGGTGGTTGTGAATTAGCTATGAGTTGTCATTTAATCATCGCTTCCGATAATGCCCTATTTGGTCAACCCGAAGTGAACCTAGGAATAATGGTAGGTTATGGTGGCTCTCAAAGATTAACACAGAAAGTAGGCAAAGCAAGAGCCATGGAATTAATTATTACAGGCAATACAATTAATGCAGAGCAAGCCCTACAATATGGATTAGTCAATTATGTAGTTCCTCAAACTGGCCTTATAGACAAAGCCATACAATTATTGGCAGCTGCTCATACCAAAGCCCCTATTGCCATTGCTAACTCTATTAAAGCAGTCAATGCTGCTTGGGATGAAAAACAAGATGGTTATGCAACGGAAGCCAATTTATTTGGGGCATGCTTTATAACAGAAGATTGCAAAGAAGGCATTCAGGCATTTATCGAGAAAAGAAAGCCTCATTTTAAGGGACATTAATTTCCCTTTTTAGCCAAATTTTATCAGCGCTGTATTACCTTTGCGGTACTAAAACCGCAACTATGGAATACAGAATTGAGAAAGACACAATGGGCGAAGTGAAAGTACCTGCCAATGTTTATTGGGGTGCTCAAACACAAAGAAGTATCGAGAACTTCAAAATTGCACAAGACATTAATAAAATGCCTAAAGAAATTATTAAGGCATTCGCATATTTAAAGAAAGCAGCTGCATTAGCTAACTTAGATGCAGGCGTTTTACCTAAAGAAAAAGCTGAATTGATTGGCCAAGTTTGTGACGAAATTTTAGCAGGCAAATTAGACGATCAATTCCCATTAGTAGTATGGCAAACAGGTAGCGGTACCCAAAGCAATATGAACATGAACGAAGTGATTGCTTATCGTGGTCATGTGATCAAAGGTGGTAGTTTAACAGATAAAGAAAAGTTCTTACACCCTAACGATGATGTAAATAAGTCTCAATCTTCTAACGATACTTTCCCAACAGCAATGCATATTGCAGCGTATCAAATTTTAAATGAAGTAACCATTCCAGGTATTACTACTTTAAAAAATACTTTGGCTGCAAAGAGCAAAGAATTTATGCAAGTAGTGAAAATTGGACGTACCCATTTTATGGATGCTACTCCATTAACATTAGGTCAAGAAATTAGTGGCTATGTAAGTCAATTAGAGCATGGATTAAAAGCAATAAACAATACATTAGCGCACTTAACTGAATTAGCATTAGGTGGCACTGCAGTAGGTACAGGCATTAATACACCAAAAGGTTATTCAGAAAATGTGGCGAAGCATATTGCCAACCTAACTGGCTTACCATTTATTACTGCTGCTAACAAGTTTGAAGCATTGGCTGCTCATGATGCGATTGTAGAATCTCATGGTGCATTAAAAACAGTAGCAGTAAGCTTAATGAAAATCGCTAATGATATTCGTATGTTGTCTTCTGGACCAAGATCAGGTATTGGAGAAATTTTTATTCCAGACAACGAACCAGGTTCTTCCATTATGCCAGGTAAAGTAAATCCTACGCAATGCGAGGCATTAACAATGATCTCTGCACAAGTAATGGGTAACGATGTGGCGATTAATATTGGTGGATCAATGGGACATTTCGAATTGAATGTGTTCAAGCCAGTAATGATTTATAATTTCTTACACAGTGCAAGATTAATTGGTGATGGTTGTGTAAGCTTTAACGATAAATGTGCAGTAGGCATCGAGCCGATCGAAACCAATATCAAAAAGCATGTAGACAATAGCTTAATGTTAGTGACTGCATTGAATACTAAGATTGGTTATTACAAAGCTGCAGAAATCGCACAAAAAGCACATAAAGAAGGTACTACTTTAAAAGAAATGGCAGTGAAGTTAGGATATCTTACTCCAGAAGAATTCGACGCTTGGGTGATCCCAGCAGATATGGTAGGTATGTAATTTAGATTACTCTAAAGTATTATTTATCCTTATAAAGAATAGGAGAAAGAAATACTATTCCGATCGAACGTTCGAGCCTGCGAGCCGAGAGTGAGGAATAGGTATTTTTTCTCCTATTTTAATTTTATAGAAAAATTAGTTTAAGACTAATGAACCCTTTCTCCATTCACGAAGGTCTTCAAGACTTTCACTTGTAGTATACTATCAGGAGCAACTTTCATCAGGTCTTTGTCTAAGATGATGAAGTCGGCTTTTTTACCTTTCTCCAAAGAGCCTACTTCTTTCTCCATTCTATTGGCTTTCGCAGCCCATATAGTCATGCCTTTGATGGTCTCTTCTCTTGTGAGTGCATTCTCCATTTGAAAACCTTCTGCAGGATATCCTTTAGCATCTTTACGTACAACGGCCGCTAAGAATGTTTTGAAAGGATTGATTTCTTCAACAGGAAAATCTGTACCCAATGGCATCCAATTATTTTCGGCCAATAGTTGTTTAAATGCATAAGCTCCTTTTAAACGCTCAGCACCCAATCTATCACCTGCCCAATACATATCACTGGTACCATGTGTTGGTTGTACACTTGGAATAATACTATACTTGCCAAAATATTGAAAATCGTCTGGATGAATAATTTGCGCATGCTCTATTCTCCAACGTTTATCATTTTTACCTTTTAAATATTTAGCATACACTTTTAAAATAGTCCTATTTGCACTATCACCAATAGCATGTGTACACATTTGAAAATCAGTATTGATTAATTTGGCAGCTATACTATCAAAATGTGCTTGGCTACTTAATAAGAAACCGCCCCAACCTGGCTGATCTGAATAATGTTGTAATAAACATGCGCCTCTAGAACCCAATGCACCATCACCATATACTTTAATACCTTTTACTTTTAATCTATCAGTGGTATATCCTCCGTTTTTGAAATAAGTAGAGTTATAAGAATCTGGATGATCACTTAACATTACATACAAACGCATTTTTAAATCATTGCTTT
>CAZXWT010000063.1:0-6551 GCA_964644475.1 uncultured Sediminibacterium sp.
GTGGGTGATCCATTTAAAGATACATCTGGTCCTTCAATGAATATCTTGATCAAATTAATGTCAATTGTGTCATTAGTATTAGCGCCAACTTTAGCGCATATGCACCCAACTGAAGGAGCTACTAAAACAACTTCACAAACTGTAGAGATCTCTGTAATCAATACAGATAGCACTAAAGCAGTTGCTGATTCTGCTACTACTGTTACTATTACTGCTGATACAAAAACATTGATCCAAGCTTTACAAGAAGATGGTTTAGCACCAAAGGACAATGTTAGTATTCAAATTAAAAATGGTCAAATTACTGTAAATGGTAAAGCTTTGACTGAAGAGCAAAATGCAAAATATGCTACTTACTTACAGAAGAAATAAGTAATTTTTTAAAATATTTTAACAGAAATCCCTCCGAATTTTCGGGGGGATTTTTTGTTATTTCCATCAATTTCGTAAATTACATACGAATTTAATCGTAATAATATGTCCAAGCAATTCAAGCCAACCGAAAGTGAGTTAGAAATTTTAAGCATTCTTTGGGATAAAGGAAATGCTTCTGTTAGAGAGGTACATGAAGTGGTTCAATTAACAAAAGACGTAGGTTATACTACTACTCTAAAATTGATGCAAATCATGCACGAGAAAGGTTTGGTTTCAAGAAATGAAGCTGCTAAAACACATATTTACACCCCTGCTTTTGCAAAAGAAAAAGCGCAGGAACAATATATTACCAAAATGATCAAAACATTATTTAGTGGTAATAGTGCTCAATTGGTTTTACAAGCGCTGGGAAATCATCAGTCTTCTCAAGAAGAATTAGCAGAGATTAAATTGTTGATTGAACAAATAGAAAAAAGAAAATAAGTTTGATGTCTATCTTATTTCAAATACCTAATGCAATGATGAATAGTATATGGATGATGTCCATATTATTCGTTTTGTATAAGGTGTTTAAATTTGTCTTTAGATTAAGTGTTTCTACATCTTTTATGCTAGCTGTTATGGCAGAAATAGCAGCTTCTATTTATTTTATTACATCAATAACCAGTCCTCATATTGGTTCTTATAAGATTACAACTATTCAGTTATCCAATAATACTTTTTGGATGAATTTGATTCCTTTTATAGGTGTCATATATTTAATTTCTATTCTGCTTTATTCAATTTATTTATTGATGGAGTTTAAACAACTTCATAATTTAAAACAATCAGCTTCTTTTGATCAAAATCAATTTTGGAATCAAGAGTTGAGCAAAATAGGTTTGAATAATTTTCAAATTGGACAATCCAATAAAATTCAATCCCCTATTACTTTTGGTTGGATGGATGCAGTGATATTACTGCCTTTTTCTATTTTAAATCATTTAACTATTGAAGAAGTTAAATTGATCTTATTACACGAAGTGGCGCATATTGTTCGAAATGATTTCATGATTCAAGTAATCATTAAATTAGCACATACGGTTTTACTTTTTAATCCTTTCTCTTATTTCTTTGTAAAAGAAATCAATTCACAAAGAGAATTAGCATGTGATGAATGGGTGGTAAATCAATTTGGAAACCCATTATCGTATACTAAATCGTTATATCAATTAGCTTTAGTGGCAAATACAGAAAATAGCCCCTTATTATTAAATGCCATTGGACATCAAAAAGCTTTATTAAGAAGAATACAACATATTCATCAATTACAGCTAAAATCAAAGCTTCCTCTTTTGCAAATTGCATTAGCTTCTTTAGTTTTTATTTCAACTAGTATTGGTTTTCAAAAGTCTGCCAATAATTTAACTAAGCAAACATTCAGTAATAAATCTAAAGAGCAAAAAACTAATTATATATATGCAAAAACAGGTTTGGTTCATTTGGATAACAAAAAGAACAATGCACCGATTATTGTGATTGATAAATTAAAAGCTCCAGTACCTCCTCCTGCTCCCTTTAAAGAAGAAGAGTATAAGGCAGTTGTCTCTAATGCTGTGAATTGGATTAAAGCAAGAGAAGATCAATATCAAATGGTGAATTATTCTAAAACCAGAGATTCTTTAGAATTTGAAGTAGCTGAAAAATTATTATTAAGATCCCTTTTACAAAACTATCAATTAAGAAAAGAATTATTGAATGCTAAATTAGCCAATATTGAATCTGAAAAAGAAGCTTTGGATTATTTAGAGAATAGTAAAGAATGGCAAGAAGTATTGCAATATGAAAATTGGGCAAGCACTTTTTTAAAGAGACATCCAGAATTGTCTAGAGCAGATAGTTTAAGAAGATTTTAATACAGCTTGAGCTTGTTTACCACCCATACAACATAATAAATCTATTATCGAAAGATTAGGTATAAAACCAATTTGATCTTCAAATACTTGATAATATTTTATGTGTATTGGGGCTTGTTGAAAATTTTTAGGAAGCCATGGGTCTCTTAGAATGGCTATATCTTCACTGGATACTTGTGGTAATATTATCCAGCTATTTTTTAACTGTAATTGTACCCATTGGTTCACTAATATTAAATATTCTGCTAGATTTTCTGATTGTGTATTAATTAATCCTGTCAAGCTTTCCTCATAGTAATCAAAAAATGGAGCTCTTCTATAACAGGATTGAATAGACTTTATATGTTGTGTTTGCCATGGTGTTGAATAATCAATTTGAATATCAACTAATTTGCTCTTTTGATCCCTCCCACCAATCAAAGGGATGCTTAAATTCAATGGCCCTTGAGCACTAGCAATAATGGTTCTATTTTTAAAGCTCATTTTAGAATAAGCTTCATTTTGATCAAAACAAATTTCTTGCGCTTTACACAAGCTCTTTATGTAGCTGATTGTTCCAAAATATTGTAATTCAGTTAACACCATTCAGTCTTTTTGTTTTGTATGTTTGTACAAATATAATCATGAGAAAGAACTTATTCCTTTTTTTAAGTATATCGTTTTTATTGTTCTCTTGTGCTGATCCTAAAAATTTTGAATTTAAAGGACTACAAGATATTAAAATAGAAAAAATTTCGATGGGGAAAAACAATATTAGGGCCAAGATTAAATATTATAATCCTAATAATTTTTCCATGGTTTTGAAGCAAATAGATTGTGATATTCTCATGAATAATCAACCTTTTACTAAAGTACATTTGGATACAAATTATATAATTCCAGCGAATGCAACATTTTTAGTGCCTGCTAAGATGGAGTTTGAAATGTCGGCCTTAGTAAAGAATAGTATGGATATATTATTTAATAAGCCTATTAAATTAAATATCAAAGGTCAAGCAACTTTGAGTAAAGGTATATTCACCAAAACAGTACCTATTGCTTTTGAGACGAATCAAAAACTAAATTTAGGCGCTGCTCTATCTAATAATTAAATTTTATTGATTCCAAGTAGAAGGGCTTTCTCTCCACTGCATCAATAAGTCTTGAGTAGATGGATCTACAATACCTTTTTCTACAGCTAAATCAATCATACTTGCATAATTAGTCAATGATTTGAATGGTACATTGGCTTTTTGAAATGCTTCATCAGCAATATTAAATCCGTAGTTGAAAATAGAAACCATACCAATCACTTGCAATCCAGCTTTTCTTAAAACATCCACTACCTGTAAACTACTTTTACCAGTAGAAATTAAATCTTCAATTACCAAGATTTTATTGGTAGGTTCATAAGCTCCTTCAATTTGATTACCCAAACCATGTTCTTTTGGTTTTGGACGAACATAAATATAAGGGAGTTTTAATTGATCTGCTGCCATTGCACCCCAAGGTATACCTGCAGTTGCAACACCTGCTAACATGTCTGCTTCTCCAAATTGCTCAAATATCACATTACACATTTCACTTTTAATGAAATCTCTTACATAAGGGAATGATAGTACTTTACGATTGTCGCAATATATTGGGCTTTTCCATCCACTAGCCCAAGTAAATGGTTCAGCTGGACTTAATTTTACTGCCCCTACTTGAAGTAATTTTTCAGCTACTGCTTTTTCGTTGGTCATAATTGTACTATTATTGCTGCGAAATTAAAGGCTAAAACCTAGATTTACACCAAGAGTTACTAAATACTATACACATTTTTATGCCCAAACAAATCATTGCAGCAGGAGGACTAGTTACCAACCCAGAAGGTGCTATTTTATGGATTTATAGAAGAGGTTTTTGGGATTTACCTAAGGGAAAATTAGATGAGGGGGAAACAATTCAAACCTGTGCAGTTAGAGAAGTGGAAGAAGAAACGGGTATAAAGGGTATTCAATTACATGAAATGTTGAATTTTACCAATCATACTTATTTTGATACCTATTTAAATGAGGAGGTGGTTAAGAGAACATACTGGTTTCATATGTCCATTAATAATTTACAAGAAGGGATACCTCAGGCTTCCGAAGACATTGAAAAAATTGAGTGGCATACTTTGGCCACTTGTAGACATTGTTTAGATAATACTTATCCCAATATCATTGAAGTGATTGAGGCTTATAGGAAGAAGATAAACCAGCTTTAATTACTTATTCAAAGATTTAATAACTGCTTCTGGTAAGAATGGAGATGCATCTCCCCCATTTCTAAGGATATCTCTTACAATGGTAGAAGCTACAGAAGTATATTTGGGCTCACCTGTTAAGAATATGGTTTCAATAGTTGGATCCATTGTTCTATTGGCATCTGCAATGGTTTTCTCGTATTCAAAATCACTTACGTACCTAATGCCTCTTAAAATAAATTTAGCGCCAATAGATTGACAAAACTTCACGGTTAACCCATCATAGGTTTCAACAGATAGTTTTGGTTCATTATGATAGATTTCCTCAAACCATAATTTTCTTTGATCTGCTGTAAACATAGGGTTTTTAGCAGCATTGATACCTATACCTACGACTACCTTATCAAATAATGGTAATGCTCTATTGATAATATCAGTATGACCCAATGTTACAGGGTCAAAAGTTCCAGGAAACAAACAAATTCTTTGCATAAAATATGTTTAGGAAGTTGGGTTTGTTCTTCCTGTTAATAGATATAAACATGCCATTCTAACTGCAACACCATTCTCCACCTGATCAAGAATAATAGAATGAGGACTGTCTGCAACATCACTATCCATTTCAACCCCTCTATTGATCGGGCCAGGATGCATGATTACAATTTCTTTAGTTAATTTCTGAAGGCGTGCTTTTGAAATACCATAAGCCAAATTATATTCTCTTAAAGAAGAGAATAAAGGTTGATTTTGTCTTTCTAATTGTATTCTCAACACATTGGCAACATCACACCAAGCCAATGCTTTATCTACATTGTATTCCACTCTAACGCCCATTGCTTCTTGTAAATACTTTGGAATTAATGTTGGAGGCCCAGATACCACCACTTCAGCACCCATTTTCTTCAACAAATAAATATTACTTAATGCGACTCTACTATGCATGATATCACCAATGATAGCCACTTTCAATCCTTCTAATTTTCCCAGTTTTTCTCTCATGGAGAAAGCATCTAATAAAGCCTGTGTGGGATGTTCGTTAATTCCATCACCAGCATTGATAATGGCAGCGTCAATATGTTTTGCCAAAAAGTGTGGAGCTCCTGATGCACTATGACGCATCACTACCATATCCACTTTCATACTTAAAATATTGTTCACCGTATCTAACAAAGTCTCCCCTTTTGCAGCAGAAGAACTTGATACTGTGAAATTGACTACATCAGCAGACAAACGTTTCTCCGCTAATTCAAAAGAAATCCTTGTTCTAGTTGAATTCTCGTAAAATAAATTAACAATATTAACGTCTCTTAATGAGGGAACCTTCTTTACCGGTCTCTGTAAAACTTCCTTGAATTGACCTGCGGTATTTAAAATAAGTTGAATGTCCTCAGTGTTGAGGTCTTTGATACCAAGAAGATGTTTGGTAGATAGTGCCATTAAAAAACAAAATTAGTATAATTTTTTGAAGAAACCATACCCTTAATCTGCGATTAATATTACATCATCCACCCCCTCGTTCTCTTTCCACCTTACTTTTACTTTATATGGGGTCAGAGTGTCCATTTCTTTGCCTGTAAAATCGGGTTGAATAGGCAACTCTCTACTAGGCTTTCTGTCCACTAAAACGCATAATCTAACCTTGGATGGCCTTCCAAAAGATAAAAGAGCATCAAGAGCGGCTCTTATAGTTCTTCCCGTATATAAAACATCGTCGATGAGAATAACGGTTTTACCCTCTATACTAAAGGGCAAATTGGTTTCTGCACCTAAGTGTAATTCTCTTCTAATATCGTCCCTGTAAAAAGTGATATCTAATTTACCATATTGAACTTGTTCTGCAGGGATCTCTTGTTTTAAAGCTGCTACAATTTTGTCACTTAAAAACACCCCCCTAGGTTGTAAGCCCACAATTACAGCATTTTCTAAACCAGGATAGGTCTCTAAAATTTGATGTGCCAACCTTTTTATAATACTAGGCAGTTGTTGCTCACTAATGAGTGTCATTCCTTAAAATTTCAATAAAAATACAGCTTTTTTGTATGTATTTTGCACCCATGTTGTCTATTAAAAGT
>CAZXWT010000064.1:0-6495 GCA_964644475.1 uncultured Sediminibacterium sp.
GTGCAGAAGATTTAGATTGGTTCTGGAGAGGATGGTTCTATGGTATTGATCCAGTGGATATTGCTATCGATACTGTAAAGCATGCAGTGTACGATCCAAATGCTACAGCACCAGCTGCAAGAACCATGCAAGGTAGAAGTTTGGACAAACCAATTTTAAATAATTTTGAAGATATTTCTAAGATTAGAAATAGAAATGATAAGTCTATTGTATTCTTAACAGATGCTGATACGACTTTAAGAGATTTCTATTGGAAATACGATAGAGGAATTGTTCCTTACGATTCAGTAACAAAGCAACCTGCAATTAGTTTTGGCGCACCTGAAGTATTAACAGATGCTGAAAAAGCGAAATATGCTAATGTGCATTTATATGAAATCAGCTTCTTAAACAAAGGTGGTTTAGTAATGCCAATCATTGTTGAGTTCACTTTTGAAGATGGTACAAAAGAAGTGACGAAGTATCCAGCGCAAATCTGGAGAAAGAATGAAAATAAAGTAACTAAAGTGTTCTTGACAAATAAGAAAGCAGTTTCTATCAAATTAGATCCGATGAGAGAAACAGCAGATATAGATGAGTCAAATAACAATTGGCCAAATGTATCTGAGCCTTCTAAATTCACATTATTCAAAACAAAATCAATGGGTAGAGGTCAATCATTTGGATTATCTCCAATGGCCGCTGCTGAGAAGAAGTAGGAAATTAAAATCGAGCCCATCGTTTATGGGTGGGCTCGAAAAAATCATTAGAGTGAAGAATAAATAAGCCCTTATATTTTTTAAGGGCTTATTTATTCTAACTTATGCGCAGCGGATTTGTAATTCCTCCACTTGGTAATCACTGCTTCCATATCTGCAGGCAATGGACTTTCAAAACTCATATGTTTGCCAGTTGTTGGATGCTCAAAGCCTAATGTGGCTGCGTGTAATGCACATCTTGGACATGCTTCAAAACAATTATCTACAAACTGTTTGTATTTGGTATAGATAGTTCCTTTTAAAATTCTGTCTCCACCATATTCCCAATCGTTGAATAGTGTGTGACCGATGTATTTCATGTGCACACGAATTTGATGCGTTCTTCCAGTTTCTAAAACACAAGAAACTAGGGTAGTGTAATTAAAGCGCTCTACAACTTTATAATGGGTAATGGCATGCTTGCCTGTTTCACCTTCTGGGTAAGCATCAAATTGTTTTCTATTGGTTTTGTGTCGAGCAATATGTGCTTCAATAGTGCCTTCATCTTCTTGTACATCTCCCCAAACCAAGGCCATATATTTTCTTTCTACGGTATGATTGAAAAATTGTTTTGCTAAATGACTTGCGGCTTCAGGTGTTTTAGCTAAAACAATTAGTCCAGTGGTGTTCTTATCTATTCTGTGTACTAAGCCAAATCTCGGCAATACTTCTTCATTTAATTCCGGATTTTCGGATAATAAATGATGTGCAACGCCATTTAATAATGTTCCAGTGTAATTACCAATGCCCGGATGCACCACCATATTGGCTGGCTTATTGATTACCATTACTGCATTGTCTTCGTATACAATGTCTAAATCCATTTTCTCCGGTTTTAATTCGGTATAATCTGGATTTACATAACTCATGTACACTACTTCATCGAAAGGTCTGGTTTTATAATTACTCTTAACCACTTTGCCATTCACTGTTAAGAAGCCTGCATCAATACCATTTTGCAGTTTGTTTCTTGTCATGCCCTCAATACGCATCTGTACCCATTTATCTATACGCATGGGTTCCTGACCTTTATCTACCATAAAGACCAATCGCTCATAAACTTCTTCATTATTTTCTTCCTGTATAATCTCTTGTTCGGTTGACATGTTGCAAAAGTAGGATATTGCTGCTTAGTTTGTAACTTTGTTCTATGCAACAAAAAGTGTATTTCGAAGATTTAGGGGTAAAATCCTACCAACCTACCTGGGATTACCAAGAAACACTCTTGGCGAAAAACACTGCAATCAAGTCTTTAGCAAGAGAGCATAACGAAGATGTTAAGCTCACCAATACAGAACATAGATTTATTATGGTGGAACACCCACCAGTGTTTACGTTGGGTAAAAATGGCAAAAGAGAGCATGTTTTAGTATCTGAAGAGCAATTAGAAAAATTAGGTATCGAGTTTTTTCATATCAATAGAGGGGGTGATATTACTTATCATGGACCACAACAAATTGTGGGATATCCTATCATAGATTTAGATAAGTTTAAAACAGACTTGGGCTGGTATTTGAGAAGTCTTGAGCAAGTGATTATTGATACAATTGCAGAATATGGTTTAAAAGGAGAGAGAAGTGCAGGTGAAACTGGTGTATGGTTAGAACCCGAGAATCCATTTATGGCTAGAAAAATCTGTGCCATGGGTATTAAATGTAGTAGATGGATTACGATGCATGGCTTTGCATTAAATGTGAATCCAGATCTTTCGCATTTTGAATATATTGTTCCTTGTGGAATACAGGGAAAAACGGTGACTTCTTTAGAAAAAGAATTAGGAAGGAAAGTAGATTATGAAGAAGTGAAGCAAAAAATAAAAAAACATTTTGCCCATATTTTTGATTGCGAGTTAATTGGTTAAAAACGCAATACTCCAGACGCTAAAGATCTATTACCTTGTAAGCCTCCAGAATGTATCAATAAGATCTTTTTTCCTTTTTCAAAATATTTCTCTCTTAATAAAGTCTCAAAGGCAGTTGCCAATTTCCCAGTATACACAATATCAGTAGCAATATTTGTTTGTTCCCAAAATTGATTCATGCACTGAATTTGTTCATTGGTTGTTTTAGCATAACCACCTTGATGAAACTGATAAAGTAATTCATAAGGCTTTGGCTCGCAGGGTAGAATTGAATTTATTTCAGACCTAATTGTACCTTCATTTTTCAATACAGGAATTCCTATAATTTTTTGATGTCCTAGACTTATACTAATTAGTCCTGCTAACATAGTACCAGTACCTACTGCAGCCAAGATATAATCATAGCTATTTATATCTACTTCCTCGGCAATACTTGCAAACCCAATTGCGCCTAATTTCCCATAACCTCCTTCATCAATAAAATAGGTGTTGGATGTTTTTTCTTCTCGCAATAAACTAGCTTTTATTTCTTGAAATGGTGTTCTTCCTAAAAACTCCAATTGCATTCCATAAGACAAAGCTTCTTCTAAACTGGGTGTGAGGGGTTCGTCCTTGTTTGATCTGATATAACCAATTGTTTGAAGGCCTAATTCCTTTCCTACATATGCAAGTGCAACAATATGATTGGAGTATGGGCCGCCGAAACTGGCAACTTGGCCTGCATTTTTTGAGAGCGCATCTTGTAAATAACCACTCAATTTATACCATTTATTGCCACTCACAACGGGGTGCACCAAATCTAGTCTTAGCATATCTATTGTATGGCCAGTTGTGTTGTAATGACTTAAATGCGATATAGTGGCTTTTGTATGCAAACTTTTTATAATTAATGAAAATCAGTTATTTTTGCAGACTTCATTTACCTGCTAGGTAAATGTACAATTAATTAAAAAAATAGCGAGATGAGTGCACCTACATTAGTGATTTTAGCGGCAGGGATGGCAAGCAGGTATGGTAGTCAAAAGCAAACTGAGGGATTTGGTCCAAATGGTGAAACCATTATGGATTATTCAATATATGATGCTATTAGAGCTGGATTTGGCAAAGTGGTGTTTATTATCAGAGAAGATTTTAGCGATGCTTTCAAAGCTAGTTTTGAACCAAAACTGACTGGTAAAATTGCTACAGCTTATGTGTATCAATCTTTAGACAAGTTTACAGAAGGTTTTGAAATTCCAGCTGATAGAACCAAGCCCTGGGGAACTGCACATGCTTTATTATGTACCAAGGGTGTAGTGAATGAACCATTCGCTGTAATCAATGCAGATGATTATTATGGAGCAGAAGCTTTCAAACAAGCTTATACTTTTTTAACTACTGCATGCTCTGAGAAACAATATTGTATTTTGGGTTATGAATTATCTAATACATTAAGTGAAAATGGTACAGTGAGCAGAGGTGTTTGTAGTACAGATGCCAATGATAATTTGACTGCTATTAATGAGCGAACTAAAATTTACAGAACTACTACAGGTCAAATAGTATTCGAAGAAAATGGAGTAGAGACTCCTTTAAAAGAAGATACTAGAGTGAGTATGAACTTTATGTGTTTCGCTCCTGGTTTTATTGATTTATGTGCAAGCGAGTTCAAAATATTCTTAAGTAAACAAGGACAAGAATTAAAGTCTGAATTTTATATTCCTTTTGTAGCTGGAAGATATAGTGAATTGCAGTTAGGTAATGTTAAAGTGATTCCAACAAATGCAAAATGGTTTGGAGTAACTTATAAAGAAGACGCACCTGGTGTTAAAGCGAATATTGATGCATTGGTAGCATCAAATGTATATCCTGCAAAACTTTGGTAATTAACTAGTGTAAATACTAGTTGTAAGATTTGATAGAGTATATGTAATTCTTGAAATTACTAATATGGCTTTTTCTATCCTTTCCTAATTTGGAACTAGCTTTTGCTAATTTAACCTTTACGTCTTTGGTAGATTCGTTTTCTTTGATCGTATTTACTAAGTCGTAAATCTTTTTAGACTTAATAGCAAATGCAACACCTTCAGCTTGTTTTTGACGTGTACTAATAATGCCAATTAATTCTGCATTATCATTGAATACTGGAGCTCCTGAATAGCCTGGATTAGCGCTGATTTGAATTTGATATGCATTGCTATCTCCTTCGAAACCAGATTGGGCACTTAAATAACCTTTACCATACACGATATCATTATCAGTTCTTGGGTAACCTAATGTAAATATTTCTTCACCCAAGTCGGTCATTTTTTTACGAATTGTGAATGGTAATTGTTTAGGTTGTTTAAATTCTTCATCATTGATTTGCAATAATGCTAAATCCAATCCTTGATCTGCATAAACAATATCAGCTTTTAGTTCTTGACCTTCACTGTTAACTACTATGGCACTATTACCTTTTAAAACGTGTGCGTTAGTAATAACAAAACCTTTAGTGTCTATTAAAAAGCCAGAACCACCACTGATTAATTTGGCATTTTCTGGTAACTTAGTCTTTACTTCATTCAATAAATGACCTTGAACTTTTTGATCCTTTTTAATGACTTCAATAGCCTTGCTTAATTGTAATACCTGAGAACCATTCAAGCTAGGAGAGAAGTATAAAATCATTGAAGAAGTGAATAAAGCAATAAATCCACCCACAGATGCAGCTATGGCAGTTACTTTCTTGTATTTATTCCAAAGTTGAATCACTTTTCCTTTGGTAGAGTTTTCATCAATGATATCCCATTCGCCTGCGTTGTATAAAGTATCAAATGTTTGCTTAGATAAATTGGCGAAATTTTTGCGTTTTGCAAAATGTTCCATTTGGTGTAAAAACATTTCATGCTCTACTACCATTTGATCAATTTCAGGAGTTTGCTTACGGATGGATTCAAATTGAGCCATCTCCTGAGTAGACATATCGCCTGCCAGGTATCTTTCTATAGCTTCTAATAATTGAATATCATCCATCTTTTAGTCTCCTATATTATATTGCGAAAAGAACAATTTCTTTAAGCGCATTAAACATTTATATTTTTGGTTCTTCGCGTTGTCTGCATTGGTATAACCAAAATCTTCGGCTAATTCCTGCATCCCTTTCTTGTTTAAATAGTAGCCTTCTAAAAGACTTTTGCAGGGTTCCCCCAGACTATTCAAAGCTCTATTCATAATAGAAAAAGCAGCATCTTTCTTTTGAAACTCTTCCAAATCTGCCTCTACTGCAATACTCTCTTCTTCTGTACTTAATGGAGCGCTATATTTGCCCATTTGTTGTAAACGCTTGAGCCACAAGTTTTTACAAATTGAGAAGAGGTAGGTTTTGATTTGGCAACTTAATACAAAACTATCCGATTGGACTTTTTCATATAAAGTGATCATGGCTTCTTGGAAAAGATCTCTTGCATCATCAAAACTTCCATTATTGTTGAGCACGAAGTGCTGAATCATGGTAAAATGACTTTTATAAAGGGCTTCCACCGCTTTAGAGTCATTTTGGGCTAACCCTTTTAAAAGGGCTTGTTCATTGATTTCAGCTTTCAAGAGATTAATACTTAAGAGGCCCAAAAGTAACCCAAAATCCCTATTTATTTATTTTTTTAGATTTTTTTGAAAAACCTAGGTTACCTTCTTCTAGTTTTTGTATTAAGTGTATAAATTAATCAATTAAAACACTTTCTAATGAAAAAAGTATTCGCAATTTTCGCTATCGCTGCATTAGCTGCTTGTGGTGGCGCTTCTACTGAAGCTACAACTGATACTGCTGCTGCAACTGTTGATACAGCTGCTGTTGCTGTTGATTCTACTGCTGTTGCTGCTGATTCAACTGCTGTTGATACTGCTGCTAAGAAGTAGTCAAATAATTAGACTGTTGGT
>CAZXWT010000065.1:0-6382 GCA_964644475.1 uncultured Sediminibacterium sp.
ACTAAGCAAAGTATTAGCATCCAAGGCCTCACTTAATTTACTCGGAGGTATACATGAAGAAAGAGATATAACAGTAATAAATATTATTTGGTATTTTTTCATATAATTTTTTTAAAACGAGCGAATTGCTCTTACATTGCCATATCCTCCACTAGAAGTAAAAGATTTCCCATTTGGGAATACTCTAAAAATGTTTGAACTAGAAACACATTTAATATAAACAGTATAAGCATTATTTTGATCTATTTCGGTTGAAGTCCAATAATCTTTATCTGACTGCACTTCTGTAAATCCAGAAATCGATTTAATCTGATTATAGTTATTAGCCAATAGATGATATTCATCAACCGATCCAAGATACCAATCATCATACAATACACCTCCTTCGGTTACTGAATATTCATTTGCGTACCTAGCTGCATACATTGATCCATCACCATAACCTTGAGAGGATAATATAAGCAGTGTATTTTTTTTGCCCGCACCTACACCACCGCCAATAATACTAGCATAATTAGTTTCTGCAGATGTGTTAGCACCTCCGCTACCATTTCGAGCCATCGTTCTTGTGTAGGTACCAGCATAAAATTTACCCGAGATAGGTGCTACACAACATTGATCTGTTTTTGAAACAATCAAACCATGAGCGCCATTATCCCAAGTATAGAAAACAATTCCACCTCCATAAGATTCTCCTATTGAATGTGTATTACTATTACCAGTTGAAGGAGTAGTCCAAGTTAAAGTTCCACTACCTGTGGTTGTTAATACTTGATTTGATGAACCATGCACATTTGGATACGTAACTGTCCCAACTGTTAAAGTACCAGAGGTTCTTACATTTGTAACCGCAGTTGAACCGGAAATACTAACTCCATCAGCTCCTAATTGTATCGTATTAGGAGCTGATGCCACTGCTTGATATCCAATTGCTGTTGAATTTGAATACGAAGAAGATGCAAATCCACCTAGAGCAACAGAATTATTGCCTCCACTTGTTGCAGCTAAACCAATTGCAACCGCACTAGTACCTTGTCCAGATTGAGCAGCATTAGAACCAATTGCAACGGAATTAGCACCTTGATTATTATAACCAGCAACATATCCAATAGCAACTGATTGACTTCCTTGATTTGTTTGTCCAGAACCAGCACCCAAAGCAACAGCTCCTGAACCTTGTGAAGTTTGTCCCGAAGTACTTCCAATTGCTACTTTACTTCCTGCTAAACCTAAAGAACTTTGAATTCCTGAAATACTTGTTTGTCCAGTCCCTCCATTCGAAACAGCAACTGTTCCTGATATACTTCCAGCATTAATATTTGCACTTAAAACTCCACTCCCATCAATATTTAAATTATTTCCGACTATAATTCCACCTAATATTGTACTACTTGCTGTTGGCAATGTGGACGGAGTGGGAATATTGATAGTAGTTCCAGATAAAGTTGCTGCCCCTGAACCCGTTGTTGTTAATATTATTGGAGCTTGATAATCTGTACCAGCTATTGCAGTTGTAAATGGACTTGTTCCATTACCTTTAATTAAGCCAGTTAAAGAATTAGCTCCAGTCCCACCATTTAGAACTGAAACTGTTCCAGATAAACTCATTGCATTTATACTTGATATTGCATTATTTACGAAAGCAGTTGTTGCAACTTGTGTTGAAATATTACCAACATTAGCAGTTGTAGCTGATACTATGCCTATAAAAGTTGGGGAATCAAACGATGCTTTTGATGCAAGTGCAGTATTAATATCTGATACATTGGCTTTTAAATTAATTCGGTTAGATAAGCTACTAGTGTCTATCGTTACAATCCTTGTATTGCCTCCTCCACTTGAAAAATTATAACTAGCCAACTGTGTTGGTGTAACATATTTTGTACTATCTGCTAAAGATAATTTAGTCGCTAACTGTGTTTTAAAGAAGCTTGAATCTATAGTAAATGCGGCTTTTGCATAGGGAGCTAACATAGTTAATGTATCTGCAGCTGTTAATTTACTTGCCACAGCAGTTTCTAATGATTTAACAGACATCGCTTTTGCATATACTGCTAGCATCTTTGTTGTATCAGTAATATTTAACTTATCATCCACTTTAGCAGAACTTGCAGAGTACAACGCAAAAGGAACAGCACCAAAACTTGTAGTGCCCATATCTACCCATTCTTTGGTATAATCCCAACTACTACTTCCGCCAATGGGTGTGATTGCTACTTTTAAATTTAAATAAAAAGGACCTTTAGACCAGTCGATGGTTGTTAAACCAGATGCAGTGCCCCCCAATCTTATACCATTACCTAGACTTATACTAAACACACCTGTAGCATCTGTATTGGCTTGATGCTCTTCAGTCAATACCTTAGTTCCAGTAGGAGTAGTCTGTATAATACTTGATTGCACATATATTTTTCTGTCCTTAGCTGGATTGGAGAAATTGTCCCTGGCTACTGCTTGAAAAAAAATACCATTGGTATTTTGAGCAATTACTTGACCAGTACTAATACTAAAAACTAGTAATAATAAAAAGGTATTTAATTTAGTTGACATAGATTTTCTCATTTCGATTTGTATTATGTTAATTGGCTTTAATAAATTTTAAAGCGTCTTTGTATTTTTCTGATTCTATTTGAATAACAAAATTCCCAGCAGGCAGCATACTTAAATCCAGCTGCATTCCTTGAAATAGCTCATAGCCAGTAGCTTTACCACTGGTGACCTTAAAACCCTCAGTGTTCCAAACACTAATCGTAAACTGATCGTTTAATGGAGGGGTATTGATGAACTTGATTCTTGTACTAGTTGTAACCGGATTGGGATACAACTTGATACCTAGTGTATTGAACTTGGTATTGACTTCACAGTTAACAGCAAAATTCCCAGTACCTCTATCTCCAATTATTACAGCATTACCATTCTGTATATTTAAACAAGTAGAACTACCATTAAATGACACAGCCATACTATTATTTGACATGTTTTGTATCGCTCCTACACTACTCATAATAAAAGCACCACCAGTATTTTGTGCTTTTAGCAATCGGGGGAAGGCTAATCCTAACAGACTTAGGCATACAATATGTTTAAACCATTGGTTCATTATTAAACTTGCTATTTTATTTATTGGTAAAATATAGTTCCGTTGGTGTGCCTGATTGAACTAACTTGGATAGCACTAATTTTTTATCCCCTACCGAAATAATGTTATAAACTACTTCCAATGCATTACCATTAGCTGTTTTTACCTGTACATGTATTTGAGATTGATTATTAACTAACTCAACAGTATAAGTACCATTAAGTCCATCACTATCTCTGGTTGTACCATCTTTTAAATATGTTACAAAATAAGTTGATTGCCCAACATAGGTCTTTGTAGAAGTTCCTGTTCTGCTATAATCCAAATACCAGTTCTTATTGGTTAGCATACTATTCATCACTTCTGTCTGTGTAGTAGCAGTTTCTTTATTACAAGCACCAAGTGCCAGAATTGTTATTAGTAAAGTATATATTGGTTTCATAAATAATTAATTTTAGAACAAATCTTTGGCTTTAATACTCATACCGATCTCAAATCGGTTCATTTGCACTGGAACAGTGGAGCTAAACAAATTAGTACCTATCTTATAATGTGCATATAAGATATAATAGCCCTTGTTATCAAATTCTGCACCTAGATCTGCATTTATAAATGCTCTATTACCTGCACCATTGATTAAATTTACATTGCTTATTTTTGAAATTTTATAATCAACACTTGGACCAAAAACAGCATAAAACTTATACTTACGCATATCGTTAATAGGTAGTAATTTTTTATAATGCGCTGCAATATTTAATGTAGTGAAACTATTATCTGCTTTAAAATGTGTAAAGTCTTCAATAAAAGGACTAATAGAATATTTATTGGTGTATTTACTTCCAGCAATTACCCTATTAATAGCAAAACTTATAGAATAGCGATGTTTCTCATTGTATATTCCATCAATTCTAAAGCCACCAGTGTATCCCGGCTTGAAACTATTATTGCTAACTTCTTCATAAATATAATTGACAGGTGCAGAAATACCTTTGTCATTGATGGCTTGATTGTTCAGACTCAAAGCACCAAATAAAGACATATCATTACCTTGAAAATTAATAAACTTTTTAGCAAAAGATTTTTTAAAAGCTTGCACGCCATCTTTAAATGGATGCCTTAAAAAAGCACTATCCAATTGCTTAGTAGTTAGGTCTTGAGAAAAGACAGTACTGCTAAATGTTAATGAAATAATTAAGATAAATATTCGATTAGAAAATAAATTAACTAAAGGCATTTTATTTCTTTGTGATGATTAAAACACAAAGAAACTCGGATAGAAATTAATCTATGTTATCAAATGTTAATAAATGAACAATAGAGAAATTTGTTAACAAATGTTAAGGAATTAATTTTGCATTTTTTACCCTAGATAAATGAACTGGCGTGGTTCTTAAATAGGATGCAATAATATGTTGGGGTACCCTTTGATGAATATTTGGAAATTTAATATCTAATTGATTGTATCTTTCTAATAAGGTCATTGTATCATTTTCAATAATAAAATCAACAAGTTCTATCACGTGTATTTCTGCTAAAAATCTTCCAACCCTTTCCCCATTTAAACAATTTTTAAGCATGTAATCAATTGCTTCTTTTGGAACTTTTACCATAATACAGTCCTCTAGGCATTCTACAGATGTTTTTGCCTTCAAATCTTCTGCATAATTGTAATTAGCATATCCAGTGGAAGTCATATTTTCCATTCTAAAACTATATGTTTTGATTTCTCCTGTATCTGTTATCACAATATTTCTTACTATTCCTTTACAAATAAAATATACTTTTTCTTGTTTGACACCTGCCCTAAAAACAAGTTCGCCTTTTTTAAATTCAACTATTTCACATTTTGTAACCAATGTTTCAATATCAAATTGAGTATATCCAAATTTTGCTAAGAATGTTCCAAATTGATTAAAATACTCATTCATTGTTTTTTAATAAATAAATTGAAAAATGTCGATTTAATTCTATCTATTTGCAATTTGGACTTAAATAAAAACAGCTCCAATAAGGAGCTGTAAAAAAGATGTTATTACATTGTAAAAAAGAAAATTTACATTGATAATCAATAATTTATAAATTATTGATATAGTCTGAAGGCGTTTTTCCTTCATATTTTTTAAAAGCATTATACATGCTTTGACGGTTATTAAATCCAGACATTTCAGAAAGTGCTTCTATAGTAAATGCTTCGTGTTGTTTACTTTGAAGTAAATTTTTAAAATAATTTACCCTATTTCTATTCAATAGCTCGCTAAAGCTGTCATTAAAATTTTCTTTAATAAAAGAATTTATTTCAGATTTTGACTTATTCATCTTTAAAGCAAAATCCTCCAAATTGGCATCGGGATTTAAAAAATATTGGTTTCCGAAAAACAAAAACTCGAAATTACTTAAAGATAAATTTCTATTTAAAGGATTAATAAAACTTAATTTTAATTCATAGCCAAATTCATCTAAAAATTTAGGTCGAAAAAGAATAAAAGAAATAGCTAAGAACCTAAATAAGATATATGCAATTCTGGTATCTATGACGTTCGAACTAATTTTTTTAAAATATAGTAGGGCAGCAAGTATTACTACAAATAAAACTATGAGTAAAGAAGCAAATAACAAGATAGCCCACTTTCTAATTTTAATTTGATAGAGATTGTTACTGTCGGTTCGCTTGAAAATGATTGCCAAACAATAAGACATAGAAAATAAAAAGAAACCCGGTATTAAAAAATATGTCAACTTACTAAGCAAGGTTACTTCATTAACAATATACCCATTCATTATAATTCCAAATTGAAAACCATTACATATAAAAATAGAATATGTTGCAAACAATAATCCCTCAAATAAAAAAACCCATTTTGGAATTTTATGCATTGCCACCATGTAAAATAAATTGATAATAAATAGTATACCCAACAATCTAATGAAAGCAACTGCTGTTTTATATACTACACCAAGCTCAGATAAAAAATCAAGTGTATTTGCAAATAAACAAACAACTAGCAACAAAATGATATTGATTTTGAAAAGAGAAATCTTTTGCCCACTTTTTAAATTTTCAAAAATTGAAAAAATACACAAAAGCGCTAATCCAAAAAATAAGTATGAATACATAGTATGTAAAAATAAAACAAAAAGCCCCGCAATTAGCGAGGCTTATATGATCGTTAACAAATGTTAATGAATACTGTTAAGCATATTACATTTTCTTAGCATCCTCTAAAAACTTCGCTAATCCAATATCGGTTAAAGGATGTTTTAATAATCCTAAGATTGAATCTAATGGACAAGTACAAACAT
>CAZXWT010000066.1:0-6278 GCA_964644475.1 uncultured Sediminibacterium sp.
CACCATTAAAGCACCTAGGTTATCTTTATGTTGTTCTGCTTTTGCTTTTAAATCTACCACATCAATATTTCCCGCAGCATCACAGGCTACTACCACTACTTTGAATCCCGCCATAACAGCACTAGCAGGGTTTGTTCCATGTGCACTAATAGGAATTAATACAATATTTCTATTGGTTTGATTGCGCGCTTCGTGATATGAACGGATGGTTAATAAACCGGCATACTCACCTTGAGCACCACTATTAGGTTGTAAGCTACATGCAGTGAATCCAGTTGTTTCACATAAGTATTCACTTAATTCTTTTGCAATTTCTTGGTAACCCTTGGTTTGCTCTGATGGAGCAAATGGGTGTAAGCCGCCAAAACATGGCCAGCTAACTGGGATCATTTCAGTTGCAGCATTTAATTTCATTGTGCAACTTCCCAAACTAATCATACTAGTATTCAAAGAAAGGTCTTTGTTTTCCAATTGCTTGATATAACGCATCATCTGTGTTTCGCTATGATGTGAATTGAACACAGGGTGTTGTAAATAAGCACTTGTTCTTACTAGGCTTGCTGGGATATTGGCGTTTTTCACTGCAGCATTTTGTGCACTAGCTTTTTTACCTGTTAATTTTTCGAATAGTTGTACAATTTGTTGAACTGTATCAATAGAGCTTGTTTCATCCAAGCTAATACTTACTGTGCCGTCATTAAAATAATTGAAATTAATAGCAGCTGCAGTTGCTAATTTGTATAAAGCACCTGCATCAAATCCTTTGATATGAATTGTGTCAAAATAGGCAGCATTTAATTGCTCAATTCCTAAAGAAGCAAGTTGTTGTTCTAAGGATTGTGTTAATCCATGTACTCTTGAAGCAATTGTTTTTAATCCTTCTGGTCCATGATAAACAGCATACATTACTGCCATATTCGCAAGTAATGCTTGTGCAGTACAAATATTAGAAGTAGCTTTTTCTCTCTTAATATGTTGCTCTCTTGTTTGTAATGCCATTCTTAATGCACGATTACCTTGTGCGTCTATACTTACACCAATCAATCTTCCTGGCATTCCTCTTTTAAATTCGTCTTTTGTTGCAAAGTAGGCAGCATGTGGTCCACCAAAACCCATTGGCACACCAAATCTTTGTGTATTACCAACTGCTACGTCTGCATTTAATTCAGCAGGGCTTTTTAAAACAGTCAATGCAAGAATATCAGCTACCAATATTACATATCCACCAGCCTGATGAACTGTATCAATAAATGCTGTGTAGTCTTCAATGCTACCATGTGCATTTGGATATTGTAAAATAGCACCAAAATAAGTATTGTCGATGTTAGCAGTTGTATAACTGCCTTCAACTAATTCAATGTTGATTGGAGTAGCTCTAGTTTTTAAAACAGATTTTGTTTGAGCAAAAATAGATTGATCAACAAATAATTTAGTTTGAGTTGCATGCTCTGTTTTATTGGCATGATTATAGATCATCGCCATAGCTTCTGCTGCTGCAGTTGCTTCATCTAATAAAGATGCATTCGCAATGGCCATTCCAGTTAAATCAGTGATCATGGTTTGAAAGTTCAATAAACTTTCTAAACGTCCTTGAGCAATTTCTGCTTGGTAAGGAGTATACTGAGTATACCATCCTGGATTTTCAAATATATTTCTTAAAATAACACTTGGCGTAATAGTACCATAATAACCTTGACCAATACAATTAGTGGCAATAACATTTTTTGAGCCAATTGACTTCAACGACTCCAATAATTCAAATTCTGATATTCCTGCTGGTATATTCATCGGCTTTTTCAAGCGAATAGAAGCTGGAACTGTTTTTTCAATTAATACATCTAAAGATGGAGCACCAATCGCTGCTAACATTTTTTTTGTTTCTGTTGCATTGGGTCCAATATGTCTTTGGATAAATTCTGCGCCGCTGTTATTCATTTTCGACTGTATTGAGAAGGTTAAAAATTGCCACAAATATAGTCAATAAATAGGCGGACTTGTCCTTTGTTTAAGAGATTTACAATAGGTTGGGGAAAGCTTGTGGATGACTATTAAATGGTTTACATTTGAATTCTATTATGGAGCCATCCCTTGAACAATATTTTGAAAAACCTGCCCCAGAAGTACTTAAAAAGTTTCAAAACTTCTTAAAAAGGGTAGAAAAGAAGCAAATCTTAAAAGTATTGCCTGATTTACACGATTTGGCTTTTGAAAAGATTGATTGCCTCGATTGTGCTAGATGTTGTAAAAACTATTCACCCAGGTTTAAAACTCCCGATATTAAGCGTATCAGTAAATACCTGAAGCTGAAAGAAAGTGTATTTATTGAAAAATACTTACTGTTGGACAATGAAGGAGATTATGTAACCAATACCAAGCCTTGTCCATTTTTAGGAGCAGATAATGCTTGTTCTATTTATGACCAACGACCATCTGATTGCGAAAGATTCCCTTATACAGATGAAGATGTTTTTTTCAAAAGAACAGCGATTACTTTAAAGAATGCAGAGTTTTGTCCTGCTGTACATGTGGTGATGACAGAGTTGTTAAAAAAGTAAGGATTAGTATTCCATCTTTCTTAAACTAGGTGCTTTGAACCAAGTGGTGGTTACTACTATTAAAGTCATAACGCCTCCAAAAACTACAGAGGGGACTACGCCAAGAGCCCTTGCAGCAACACCACTTTCAAATTGTCCTAATTCGTTGCTGCTATTGATAAACATAGAGTTCACACTCATCACCCTGCCGCGCATATGATTAGGTGTTTTTAATTGTATAATGGTGCCTCTTACAATCATACTAAAGCCATCTAAAATGCCACTTAGTAAAAGAGCAGTAAAAGAAATCCAGAAGGTAGTAGATAATGCAAAAACAATAATGCATAATCCAAATCCAGCAACTGCCAGCAATAATTTTTTACCTTGTTGTTGATGCACAGGGAAAATAGTGATGATAAATATAATAATGATGGCGCCAATATCTGCTGCAGCATTCAACCATCCAAATCCAATAGGTCCTACTTTTAAAATATCTTTTGCAAATACAGGTATCATGGCTACTGCACCACCAAACAATACTGCAAATAAGTCAAAGGATAGGGCACCTAAGACTTCTTTTGTTTGAACTACAAAACGTATACCTTCTTTTACACTCTCCAAGGTTTTTTGTTCTGCTATCTGACCATGGGGTTGCTTTGGCTTAATCTTTGAAATGAAGATAAATCCTATGCTTACCATGCACAATACAATCCAAAGTGAACCCGTGTTTCCAAAGCCAGCAATAAAAAATCCTACCATAGCATGACCCAGCACAGAAGCACTTAGCCAAATACCTTGATTCCAGGTTGTGGCATTTTGTAATAATTCTTTTGGAATAATTTCGCCCACTAAGGTACCAAAGCTTGGTCCAGTAAAAGATCTAATTATTCCAGTGCAAAAAATAACAAAATAGATGCCAATAGCAATTTGCAAATTGCTGAATTTGCCAGAAGCTAAATTTGTGGAGAGTAATAACAATGCGATAGCGCATACCCAATAAAGGGCAACCCCTTTTAATATCAATTTTCTTTTTTCACTAATATCAATTACATGTCCAGCATACAATGCTAAGGAAACTGCAGGTATAACTTCTGCTAATCCAATCAGTCCAATCGCAAAAGGCTCGTTGGTTAATTCATATATCCACCATCCCACCAAGGTTCCCATCATCCTTAGTCCCATGATAAAAAGGAATCGGCCAATCATCAAGTTTCTGAACTCTGCTATTTTAAGTGCCCCGAATGGATCCTTTTTTTGTTGGGTTGGATTAGCTGACATATGCTTAAGGTAGGTTAAAATAATGTTGTCCCTCTTCTAAATCTTTGTCCAATGCATCTAAGATAACTTTTAAATGAGCTTCATTGTACAAAAAATCCGCATTGCTTGCATCTACAAAGATGGTCCTGATATTATGTTGTTTAATATAACTTGTATAAGTTTCCTGAATTTTAAATAAATATTCATCAGGAATAGCTTGCTCAAATTTTCGATTACGTTTTTTAATATTGTTTTGCAGTCTATTAACAGGAGAGTGCAAATAAATCAAAATATCTGGCGGAGTTAACTGCTGATAAAAGACTTCGAACATTTTTTGATACAACCTAAACTCTTCTTCTGGTAAATTGGCTTTGGCAAAAAGTAGACACTTTGTAAACATGTAATCAGAAACAATGACTTGTTGAAACAAATCTCCGTTTTTAATCAAGTCTTGTTGTTGTTTAAATCTTTCTGCTAAAAAAAATAATTCTAATGGGAAAGCATACTGCTTAGGATTTTCGTAAAATTTTGTCAAGAATGGATTTTCTGCAAATTCTTCTAATACCGTTTTGGCATTAAAATGCTGTGCTAGTAAATGCGTTAAAGTGGTTTTTCCGGCTCCTATATTTCCTTCTATGGCTATAAATTGATGCTTCATTTTTCTTTTCTTCGCGTCAAATATAAGAGCAGAAGCGCGTATCTATTTATTTTTTTATACACAGTAATTGGTCTGTACAGTCCATAAGTAATTGATTAATAGACTTTTTAAATATAGGGTGAATATAATCAGGGGCAATTTCGTTTAGGGGTGTTAATACGAAATTTCTTTTTTGCATATGTGGATGTGGAATTGTCAAGTTTTCGGTATCCAGTATCTGGTCATTAAAAAATATAATATCCAAATCGATCGTTCTTGGTCCTAAAGGTTGATTTCTAATTCTGCCCATTGCTTTTTCAATCTTTAGCAAATTTTCTAATAGTTCTATTGCTTCAAATGGGGTGTCGATCATTAATGCTTGATTTAAGAAAGCTGCTTGATCCTCCATGCCCCAGGCAGCAGTTTCGTAAATAGAAGAATTAGATAAAATGTTTCCAACTTGTTCTTGAATAGCAGCTCTTGCATTTTCGAGATTTGCCAATCGATCACCCATATTGCCGCCTATCAAGAGGTATGCTTTGTTCATAGAAGTATGCTTAAAGTAGCTCAAATATCCATAATTTTACAAGGTTACACAATTAAATATAGCAGCATGAAAATTTTCTTTAAATCCTTTTTCGCAAGTTTATTAGCATTGGTCGTTTTTTCTTTGATTGGCTTTTTTTTATTAATTGGAATTGCTGCTAGTTTCTCCAAAGAAGAGCCTGCAGTTATTGCTGCAAATTCTGTATTGGTTGTTGATCTTTCTAATGAATATTTGGAACAAGTTCAAAACGACCCCATTTCGGAAATAGTGAATAAGAAAAATGGGAAAATGCCAAGTTTGTCTGAATTGGTTCATTTAATTAAGTATGCAAAAAAAGATGATGCTATAAAAGGCATTTATATTAAATGTCAACAGAATCCTAATGGGTATGCTGCATCTGAAGAAATTAGAAAAGCATTAGTTGACTTTAAACAATCTAAGAAATTTGTAATTGCTTATGGGGAAACAATTACTCAAAAAGGATATATGGTGGCTAATGTAGCTGATGCAATTTATACACATCCACAAGGAGGTATCGAATGGAATGGCTTTAATTATGAAACCGTATTCTTAAAGGGCTTATTAGATAAGTTAGAAATTCAACCTCAGGTTTTTTATGCTGGTAAATTCAAAAGTGCGACAGAGCCATTTAGATATACCCAAATGTCCGAAGCCAATAAATTACAAACCAATGTTTGGCTAGGCGGCTTATACAATCAATTTATTGAAAATACTGCTGATGCAAGAAATTTAAATGCTGATAGTTTGAAGTATTGGGCCAATCAAGGCACCATCCAATCTGCTTTTGATGCATCAAAAAATAAATTAGTAGATGGATTAATGTACGATGATCAAGTGAAAAAAATAATCTCCAAGAAACTGCAACAAAATGATCAAAAAGATATTGCTTTTTTAGGAATGGGTGATTATGCAAAATCAGTTGCTATAAGAGGTACAGGTTCAGGAAAAATTGCAGTGGTATATGCAAATGGTGATGTAGTGATGGGTAAAAATCAGCAAGGCAGTATTGCTAGTGATGACTTTAGAGTGTTGCTTCAAAAAATTCGTAAAGATGATAATATAGATGCCGTTGTACTAAGAGTAAACTCACCTGGTGGCAGTTCTTTGGCGAGTGATATCATTTGGAGAGAAATTGATTTATTGAAAAAAGAAAAACCAGTAGTGGTGAGCATGGGTGATCTAGCAGCTTCAGGTGGTTATTATATTGCTTGTGGAGCAGATTCAATTTTTGCTAACGCTGGAACTATTACTGGATCTATAGGTGTATTCTCTGTGATTCCTA
>CAZXWT010000067.1:0-6238 GCA_964644475.1 uncultured Sediminibacterium sp.
TTGCACCCATCAGTTTTTGGAGGAATATTAGGAAGAAGGTATGAAGAGCAGGATTTACAAGAAATGGCTCAGTATAAAATTCCTGAATTAGATTTAGTTATTGTTGATTTATACCCTTTTGAAGAGACTTTAAGAAACACTTCTGAAGAAAAATTAATTATAGAGAAAATTGATATTGGCGGACCTTCAATGATTCGTGCAGCTGCAAAAAACTTTCGTGACCTAGTAGTATTGTCTGCAAAAGACGATTATGCTAGATTAAATCAAATGCTATTAGATCAAAAAGGAACTACTAGTTTAGACCAAAGAAAAGCATTTGCAGCAAAAGCATTTGAAGTAGTAATGCATTATGATATTGCAATTAGTAATTACTTTAATCCAATAGCAGGCAAAACTTTGAGATATGGCGAAAATCCACATCAGATTGCGAATTTTTACGGCAATTTAGATAGTTGGTTTACACAGCTGAATGGCAAAGAATTGTCTTATAATAATTTAGTGGATGTAGATGCAGCCATAGCTATCATTACAGAATTACCTAAAACAAGTTTTGCAATCATCAAGCATACCAATGTTTGTGGCGTTGCACAAAGAAATACGGTATTAGAAAGTTGGACAGCAGCCTTGGCTGGTGATCCAGAAAGTGCATTTGGCGGAGTATTAGTAACCAATGGCACTATTGACAAAGCCACAGCAGAAGCCATTCAAGAAATTTTCTTTGAAGTTTTAATTGCACCTGCATTTGATGCAGAAGCAATTACTATTTTATCTGCTAAGAAAAATAGAATTTTATTACAAACTAAGGAAGGTGTAAGTTTTAAAGCTACTCAGCAAAAATCTATTTTAAACGGAACCTTAGAACAAGGTATTGATACAGGCAATTTTGCTCAATGGGACGAAATGGGTGCAAGACCTTGCACTGATCAAGAAAAAGAAGATTTAATTTTTGGCAATATAGTTTGTAAGCACTTAAAGAGTAATGCTATTGCACTAATTAAGAACAAGCAATTAGTTGGAAAAGGCTGCGGCCAAACTTCAAGAGTAGATGCTCTAAGACATGCTATTGAAAAAGCAAAACAATTCAACTTTGATTTAAAAGGTGCAAGTTTAGCATCTGATGCATTCTTCCCATTTGACGATTGTGTGAAAATTGCACATCAGGCAGGCATTGAAAGTTTTATTCAACCTGGTGGATCAGTAAGAGACAAGGATAGTATCGAGTACTGTGTAAATAATGGATTAGCCATGGTAATTACAGGTCTTAGACATTTTAAACACTAATTAAATGTCCCATCAAAAAAAAGCATACCTAGCCCTTACTGTAACAAGTATAGTTTGGGGCACTACATGGGTGGCTAGCAAGATGGGAATTAATCATATGCCTGCCTTAGAACTGGCAAGTATTCGACAATTCTTTGGAGGCAGTATTTATATCATTTTCTTTTTACTCATTAAGAAAGAAAAGCTCCCCACTAAAAAGCAATTTTTATGGCTTATGCCAATGGCATTCTTAATGTTTGTCTCCTCGAATGGAATTGCTACTTATGGCTTACAATTTATCACTAGTGGCTTAGCCGCATTAATAGCAGCTTTATATCCACTGTCAGTTGTGTTAATAGAAAGATTTTATTACAAAGCCATCAAGATCACTCCTCAAACTATGCTTGGGCTATTTTTAGGCTTATTAGGTATTGGCTTTATTTTTTACAAAGACAGTTTACAAGTTCATGCCGGACATTATGCATTAGGTGTTGGTTTATCTATGTTTGCAATGTTAACCTGGAGCGTTGGTTCAATTATTATTTCAAGAACTAAAATAGATATCAATCCATACTATTCTATTGGCTGGCAGATGCTTATAAGTGCTATAACCATGGGGCTATTTACTTTTATTTCTGGAGACTATATTCCATTAAAAGAAATTCCTGCCATTTCTTGGGGCGTGATTGTTTATATGGTTATTGGAGGATCTGTATTTGCTTTTATCTCTTTCATATATAGCATGAAACATTTACAAGCTTCAATTGCTTCTTTATATGCTTATATAAATCCAATTGTGGCTATTTGGGTGGGTTCCTTATTGTTGAAAGAATCAATGAGTTGGAATAGTATTGTAGGCACTATTTGTACCTTAACTGGGGTATACTTAGTAAATAACAGTTTGAAAAAACAAAAAGATCCAGTAGAAGCTATCTCGGATGCAGATGCGATGTAATTATTTTTTCTGCTGCTCTCTCCATAGCTGATTAAATGTTTTCTTTGGAAACTCTAATGGAGCTCTTTTAGATGACCAGCCTTTGAACATTTTATTGATTACCCAATTTTTAATTGGCGCAGTGCCTTGATTCATTAATGTTCTATTTAAAGAAGCCTGCTTCCACATTTTCCAAGCAAATTTTTCTGCAAAACTACTTTCGCCGATAATCACAGACTCTCTTCTATTCTCCAATAATAATTCGTGCAAATTTATTTTCACAGGACAAACTTCTGTACAATTACCACACAAACTTGAAGCATAACTCAAATGTTTATAATCATGCATCCCTCTTAGATGAGGGGTTATAACACTTCCAATAGGTCCACTATAGGTAGTTTCATAAGCATGTCCTCCGATATTTTTGTATACAGGACAAGCATTTAAACAAGCGCCACAACGTATACAATATAATGCTTCTCTACTTTTTGCATTCGCTAATAAATCGGTGCGACCATTGTCCAATAAAATAACATACATTTCTTCTGGACCATCTGTTTCATCTGATTTTTTAGGACCAGAAATGATGCTGTTATATACAGTAACTTGTTGACCTGTTCCGAATGTAGAAAGTAAGGGCCAAAATAAACCTAGATCATTGATAGATGGGATTAATTTTTCAATTCCAACTATAACAACATGTGTTTTAGGCCAAGAAGCAGACAATCTTGCATTACCTTCGTTTTCTGTAACTGCAATGGCACCAATATCAGAAATAATAAAATTAGCGCCAGTAACGCCAATCTCAGCTTGTGTATACTTCTCTCTTAAATTTTTTCTAGCCACCAAAGTTAATTCCTCTGGTGTCATATTGATATCTGTACCTAATTTCTCTGCAAATAATTTAGCTACATCTTCTTTGCTTTTATGCATCGCGGGTGTAACAATATGATATGGAGCTTCTCCATCTAATTGCTGTATATATTCACCCAAATCGGTCTCTACACTTTCCACTCCGATAGATTCCAAATAACTATTTAAATGAATTTCTTCAGTAACCATGCTCTTGCTTTTCACAATGGACTTGCAAGATTTTTCTTTACATAAATCTCCAATAAAACTTAAAGCCTGTTCACTGTCTTCAGCCCAAAACACTTTAGCCCCTCTTTTGGTAATTTGAGTTTCAAACTGAGTAAGATGTAAATCTAGATGTTCAATGGCTTCCCATTTTCTATTTTTGGCTAATTCTCTAACACGATTTAAATCAGTAAACTGAACTTTACCTTTTGGCACTACAGCATTGTACTTGCCAATATTGAAGTTGATTTTTTTTCGATGATCTAAATCAACCGCCTTGGCGCTACTTTTCGAGTCGAATGATGCTGCGTAGATACTCTCCATTATTACAAAACTACTTATTTTTCTCTTTCAAATGCGCTGCTGTAGCATCTAGGGTTTCGTAAAAGGTTTCTCCATATTTTCTGATGATGGACTCTTTTAAAAACACATAAGCCGGCACTTTCAGTTTTTTACCCAAAGAACAAGCCGCTTTACATAAATCTTCCCTAGGCTCGTAATTCATGTATTCAATGCCTGGATCAGATTTACTTTTAGACAATTTTATAGGGAATAAATGACAGCTAATAGGCTTTTTCCAAGAGATTTTACCATCGTTATAAGCTTGTTCAAAGGCACATTTAATAATACCTTCCTTGTCTTTATAGCCATATGCACAAATCTTGCCCTCTATAGTAGGAGTAACCCAACCAAATTCTCTATCATATAAATAAGGCCCCACTTGCTCAATCTCCTTAATTCCTTCCTTAGTCATATAAGGCTTTACAATTTCAAAAAAGTCTTTTACATACTCTTTCTCTTTATTTTCTAATGGAGCGCCAGCATCACCATCCTCGCAGCAACCACCCTTACATTTACTTAAATCACAAACAAATTGCTCTTCCACAACTTGGTCACTCACTAAAACATGGTCAATAATAATCATAGGAAAAATTGTTTTGTAAAGATAGTTTTATTTCCATCTCAAACTTCGCACCATATGCTGCATATCTTTAAAAAGATATTGATTAATGGGTGCTAAAGAATCTTCATTGGGGGTTGTTTCAAAATACAAGGCCGCTCTTAAGAAATGTCTAGTAGAATCAGTGGCAAAAAATTGATAGGAAGTAGCAACATCTCCTCCAAGATGAAAAAATACACCTTTTACTTGATCATTCACTTCAAAAGCAGAGTCTTCAATGAAACTGGCTTTACTATTATGATTGTTTGCAAAAGTATAGGCATCTCTAACCAAAGTGTCTAAACTTGTCTTTGGTGTAATATGATTATAGCTTACAAATAAAGTAGCACCAAACTGAGGATAACGAATATTTAACCAAGCGTCTTTTGTTTTATTAACTCCCAAATAACTTACGTTTTTATCTATCACTGCATAATTTGGAAATTCGAAAGAATAGGGATATCCCAGTTCGGAAAAACTTTGATATTGTTTAACTGGTAGCTCAATTTGTTGATACCCCTTAGGCTTAATAACATAGGGTTGATTGCATGCCACCAATCCAACTATCAACCAACAACAAAAATTAATGTACAATCGCATCTACATTGTTTGTATTAATAGGAGCAATAATTAATTGTAATTTATGAATCCTATTTTTTTGTATTTCTAAAACAGTAAAACTAAAGTGCTTATACTTTACTAATTGTTGTAAAACAGGAAATGCCCCAGCTAATTCTAAAAATAATCCAGCTACTGTATCACTCTCTCCTTTTACCTCGTCAAAAAATTGAGTAGGCAAATCAAGGTAATTGCATAAATCTATAATAGCCGTTTTCCCCTCAATGATATAATGATATGGATCAATTTTTTTAATGGTAGACTCCTCTTCATCAAACTCATCCTTAATATCACCCACAATTTCTTCTAAGATATCTTCTAAAGTAATTATGCCACTTGTCCCGCCAAACTCATCCACAACAATGGCAAAATGTATCCTCTTGGCTTGAAATTCTTTTAATAAATCTTCAATCATTTTTTGCTCGTGCACAAAAAATGCAGGTCTAATTAAAGTATGCCAGTCAAAGCTTTCCTCTTTCTGAAGATGTGGTAATACATCTTTCGTGTGAATCATACCCACAATAGAATCTAAGTCTTCTTTAAACACCGGAAATCTGCTGTAATTATATTCTTTTATATTATTCAATAAATCATGAAAAGAAATCGTTTCATCAACACCGTAAACATCTAAACGAGTTTTCATAATTTGTTTCACCGTAATATTTCCAAACTTCACTATCCCTTTTAGAATCTTCTTTTCATTTTCTTGATTATTGGGAGAAGTAGTTAATTCAATTGCATGATCTAATTCTTCAATACTATAAGAACTTCCCATTTTTTTATTAGCTAATCTGTTCTCAATAATATTGGTATACTTCACCATCCAAGCACTTGGTTTAGAGAAAATAAAATAAACCAACTGAATGATCAAACCAAAATCTTGAGCAAAACGAATATTATTTTGAGTGGCCATCACCTTGGGCATAATTTCACCAAAGAACAATAACATTAAGGTTACTGCAATCACTTTAATAATGAACTCAAAACCAGGAATGGGTATTTGCTCAAATATAAAAGCGTGATCAATTAAAATATTTGCAATAAGAATGATGCATATATTGATAAAACTATTGGCAATTAACATAGAAGTTAAAAGCTTTTTAGGATCTTCTAATAAATCGACAATTCTTTTTAAGGGTGTATGCTTTTTGGATTTTAACACTTGTAAATCCTTATATGAAAGAGAGAAAAAAGCCACTTCAGATCCAGCAATAACAAAAGACAAAAACAATAATAAGAGCATCAAAAACACCAAACCAGTATCGCCTTGTAATTTAGCGAGGTCAAAATAATTAGTAGACTGAATAGATAAAAATCCCGAGTGATAGTCCAATGCTGAGTTAATTTATAAGTGAAAGTTACTATATTTTTTGAAAATCAGATTGCAAGAACTCATTGAGTAATTTAGG
>CAZXWT010000068.1:0-6236 GCA_964644475.1 uncultured Sediminibacterium sp.
CATAATTAGGTAACAAGGCTGGATGTATATTGATGATGGATTTTGGATATGCTTTCACAAGAACTTCTGGAACCTTCCATAAAAATCCTGCGAGTACAATAAAGTCGATGTCTGAGTTGCGTAAACTTTCTACATATCCACTTGCTGCAAATTCTGTCTTATTAATTAATAGGGTAGGTATACCTTTTTCTTTAGCTATTTCCAAGACACCTGCAGTGGGAACATTGCAAACAATTAAAGATACTTTTACAACATATTGATTTTCAAAGTATTCAATAATTTTTCGAGCATTCGAGCCTGCTCCAGAAGCAAAAATCGCAACATGCACCGGCGTAGCTGAGGAAATTTTCGCAGCGTCAGAAGCAACAGACAAGCCGCCAGCAGCAACAGGCCCCGCGCCAGCACCAATTCCTCCCATTAATTTCGCTCCAACGCGTCCCAAATACCCCTTAAAAAAGCGAAATTGGCCGGTGAAGAAACTTACAAAAAGTACCGAAAATGGCCATAAAATGGTCAAAACTAGGGGATAAACCAGCCAAAATGCCCAATTTTTCTCCGAAAACGCCATTTTTAGCAAATAACTACAAAGTCGTCCGCTCAAACTTCCGCCTAGGGCAAAAGTGAGGATCACTAACCAAAATTGTACCGGGGCAAGTCCCCATTTTTCTTGTAATTTCTTTATTCCGCTCATTGCCCAGCAAAGATGCCTCTTTTTTCCAGATTCAGACCCCGAAAAGAGTAATTTTCTGACTTGTCTAAGATGCGATGACAAAAACATGACATTTGTCAGTCAAATCTCTTCCAACACATTAAAACTCAATATTTAAAAAGAAAAAAAACTTACAATATTCTATACAATGAAAGCGTTTCTTAGTTAATTTTGCCCGCGATTAAGGATATTTTTCCACACTAGACACTGTTTGTGTATATGACAATTTTAAGAAGCCTAACAAAGATCCTTTCGATCTTTCTATTTATCACCCTTAGTTCATCTATCGGTAATCAAGTTAATGCGCAAGATGGTAAAGCATTGTTCTCTCAGAACTGTGCCTCTTGTCATGCCGTTAATAAAAAGTTAACTGGTCCTGCACTTGCTGGTGTAGAAGATCGTTGGTCTGACAAAAAGAATCTGTATGCATGGATTAAAAATTCTGCTGCGTTCTTAAAAACAGGAGACCCTTATGCAAACAAGTTGTACAACGAGTACAACAAGACTGCAATGAACTTGTTTCCTAATTTAACAGACAAAGACATCGATGCTATCTTAGCGTATATCAAATCAGTACCTGCTCCAGGTGCAGCGCCAGCAGGTGGTGCAGCGGGTGCAGCAGCTCCAGCAGAAAGTGAGTCTGATAGTACTTTAGTGTTTGGTTTATTAACTTTAATCTTAGCAGTTGTTTCTTTAATCTTGTTGCAAGTGAATAGCAACTTGAAAAAATTATCTGATGATAAATCAGGTGTTCCTGCAGTAGAGCCTGTTCCTTTCTACAGAAACAAAGCTTATATCGCATTCATCGCAATCATCTTATTTATTGTGGGTGGTTACATGACAACAGTAGGTGCCATGAACTTAGGTCGTTCTAAAAATTATCAACCAGAACAACCTATCTACTATTCTCATAAAGTACACGCTGGTGTAAATCAAATTAACTGTCAGTATTGTCATATTGGTACTTACCAAGGTAAGCAAGCAACTTTACCAAGTGTAAATGTTTGTATGAACTGTCACATGGCCATCAACGAATACAAAGGTGAACCATTAACAAGAGAGAATGGTGATGTAGTGGATGGAACTGCTGAAATCAAAAAATTATACAAGTACGCTGGATATACAGAAGGTCAACCATGGGATGCAAGCAAAGCTCAACCTATTGAGTGGGTGCGTATCCACAACCTTCCTGATCATGTTTACTTTAACCACGCACAACACGTGAACGCTGGTCAAGTAGCTTGTCAAGAATGTCATGGTGAGATTCAAAAAATGGGTGAAGTGAAGCAACAAAACGACTTAAGTATGGGTTGGTGCGTTAACTGTCACAGACAAACTAAAGTTCAATTTAAAGACAATGGTTTCTATAGCATCTATGAGAAATTCCACGCTGATTTAAAGAGTGGTAAAATCGATAGCACTAAAGGAATCACTGTAGAAAAAATTGGTGGTACAGAGTGTCAAAAATGTCACTACTAGTATTCACAAAAGAAAAAAGAAGACCTAATATTTTATATACATTATTATGGAGCAAAAAAAGCACTGGCAAAGTTTCGGAGAATTAAATCAATCTGAAGCTTTTAACAAAGAAGTGAAAGATGAGTTTACAAGTGAACTTCCAATGGTGGAAGATCATAGCGGTTTTTTAAGCGCTAAAGCACCTCGTCGTGATTTCTTAAAATATGTTGGTTTTAGTACTGCTGCTGCTGCAGTAGCTGCAAGTTGTGAAATGCCAATCAAAAAGGCCATTCCATTTGCAAACAAACCAGAGGATATTGTTCCAGGTATTGCAGATTATTATGCAACAACTTATGTGCAAGATGGTGATGTGGTGAGTGTGATTGCAAAAGTGCGTGATGGTCGTCCTATCAAATTAGAAGGTAATGATTTAAGTCCTATCACTGCTGGTGGTACTTCTGCAAGAGTACAAGCATCTGTGTTAGATTTATATGATACTGCTCGTTTACGTTTTCCTTTAATCGCTGGTAAAGAAGCAACATTCGAAGCAATTGATGCTGCTATCTCTAGTGAATTAAATGGCAACATTGTTTTAGTAACAAGTACTACTACTTCTCCTTCTACTAAAGCAGTGATCGCAGAATTTTTAGCGAAGCATCCAGGAAGCAAGCACGTTACTTATGATGCTGTTTCTTTCTCTGGTATGTTATTAGCGAACGAAGCTTCTTATGGTAAAAGAGTCATTCCTTCTTATCATTTTGATAAAGCAAAAGCAATTGTTTCTTTAAGCGCAGATTTCTTAGGTACTTGGTTAAGCCCTGTAGAATTCGCAAGACAATATGCTGTAGGTAAAAAAATTAATGAGAAAGCTCCTGCAATGAGTAAGCATATCCACTTTGAAACAGTGGCTAGCTTAACTGGTTCTAATGCAGATGAAAAATATTTATGTCGTCCTTCTGAAATAGGTGCGATCGCTTTAGGTTTATTGAACGCTGTTAAAGGTGCTGAAATAACTGGAGTAGATGCTGCTACTAAAAAAGGAATCGAAGCTGCTGCAAAAGCATTGACTGCTAACAAAGGTGCTGCATTAGTAGTAGCTGGTAGCAATGATGTGAATGTGCAAATTTTGGTGAATGCTATCAACGACGCAATTGGCGCAAATGGTACCACTATCAATTTTGGTGCAACAGTAAACTATCGTCAAGGTATTGATAGTGAATTTGCAACATTAGTAGACGAGATGAATGCAGGTAAAGTAAACGCTGTTTTATTCTATGGCGCTAACCCTGTATACACTTGGCCTGCTGCAGATGCTTTCAAAGCTGCATTAGCTAAAGTAAAAACTTCTATCTCTTTCAGTGGTAAGTTAGATGAAACTGCTACTGTTTGTAAATATGTAATTCCTGATCATCATTTCTTAGAAAGTTGGGGAGATGCTGAACCAGTATCTGGTCATATCTCTTTTATCCAACCAACTATTGCTCCTTTATTTAAGACGCGTGCTTTCCAAGACAGTTTATTAAAATGGTCTGGTAACACAACAGAATATACTAACTACGTTAAAAATTTCTGGTCTGCTAAATTAGGTAGCGAAACTGCTTGGAACAAAGCATTACAAGCTGGTGTGATCAATCCTGAAACACCATCTATCGCTGGTGCAAGCATCAATGGTGCTGCAGTAGCCACTGCAACAGCTGCAGTTGCTGCAACAAAACCTTCTACAAAAATTGAATTAGCATTATACCAAAAAGTAGGTATCGGTGCTGGTCAAGGCGCTTCTAACCCATGGTTACAAGAATTACCTGATCCAGTAACTCGTGCTACTTGGGATAACTATATTATAGTATCACCTGCAATGGCAAGAACATTGTTGAACATCGATTTAAACAATGGTGGTCAAGCAGATGCTTACGAAGTACAACCTCCTAAAAAAGTAGTGAAATTAACTGCAGGTAAAGTATCTATCGAATTACCTGTGTTGATTATTCCTGGTACACATCCTAGCACAGTAGGTATTGCTGTGGGTTATGGTCGTATCGATACTTTAGGTAAGTCTGTTATTGGTACAGGTAAAAATGCCTTCCCTCTAGCTAGCTTAAAAGGTCAAACTATTTCTTTTGATAATAGCGATGTTACTTTAACATTGACTGATGCAACTTATCCTGTTGCATTAACTCAAACACATTTCCGTTACGATACTACACAAGGTAATCGTACTGAAGTGATGAAAGAATTATCATTAGCTTCTTTCATTGCACATCCAACTGAAATCAGAGAAGAGCGTGCAAATGAATACAGAGGTCAAATGGCTGGTGGTTCTACAATGACGAACGAAGAAGTTTTAGCAAACTTTGAAAAAGACGCTACTATTTATCCAGTATATGATCGTCCAGGTATTAAGTGGGGCATGAATGTTGACTTAAATGCTTGTAATGGTTGTGGTGCTTGCGTTGTTGCATGTAATGCAGAAAACAACGTTGCTGTAGTAGGTAAGCCAGAAGTATTACGTGGCCATGAAATGCATTGGTTACGTATTGATAAATATTTTAGTGGTGATATGGATAATCCAAATGTGGTATTCCAACCATTAATGTGTCAGCATTGTGATAACGCTCCTTGTGAGAACGTTTGTCCAGTAGCTGCAACGAACCACTCTTCTGAAGGTTTAAACCAAATGACTTATAACAGATGTATTGGTACTCGTTATTGCGCGAACAACTGTCCTTTCAAAGTTCGTCGTTTCAACTGGGCTGATTACACTGGTGCAGATAGCTTCCCTGATAACCAAGAAGGTGAAGTGAATGATGTAGTAATGAACATGAACGATGATTTAACAAGAATGGTATTAAACCCAGACGTTACAGTTAGATCTCGTGGTGTGATTGAAAAATGTTCTTTCTGTGTACAAAGATTACAAGCTGCTAAATTGGAAGCGAAGAAAGCTTCTCGTCCAATGATTGATAGCGATATCAAAGTAGCGTGTCAACAATCTTGTCCTACTAACGCTATCAGTTTTGGTAACGCGAACGACAAGCACAGTGCAATCACTATGGTGCGTGCAGAAAACCCTAACAGAAACTTTACTGTGTTAGAGCAATTACACGTATTACCAAACGTAACTTACTTAGCAAAAGTGAGAAACGCTGGAGAAGCAGAAGAACATGGTGCAAAGGCTGAAGCTCATACAGAAAATAAAAAAGCAGAAGCTGCTCATTAATAAAAAGAGTTATTTAAAATTTTAGAAATAGACGACAATGCATATAAAGTACGAATCACAACTGCGCGAACCTTTGGTGTATGGTGAAAAAACCTACAAGCAAGTAACTGAAGACATCGTGCGACCTATCGAAGCCAAGCCTACTCGTTTGTGGTATATTGGTTTTTTCATCGCTGTTACCTTATTAATGTTTGGTGCATACAGCGTTTATCGTGAGGTAACTTACGGTATTGGTCAGTGGAACTTGAACAAAACAATTGGATGGGGTTGGGATATCACCAACTTCGTTTGGTGGGTTGGTATCGGTCACGCTGGTACGTTGATCTCTGCTGTATTGTTATTGTTCCGTCAAGGTTGGAGAACTGGTGTGAATCGTGCTGCTGAAGCGATGACTATCTTCGCCGTGATGTGTGCGGGTCAGTTCCCTATCTTCCACATGGGTCGTGTTTGGATGGCTTTCTTTGTAATGCCTTATCCTAACTCTCGTGGTCCATTATGGGTAAACTTTAACTCTCCTTTATTATGGGACGTGTTTGCGATCTCTACTTACTTCACTGTTTCTTTATTGTTCTGGTATTCTGGTTTATTACCTGACTTTGCAACAGTGCGTGATAGAGCTTTCACAAAATTGCGTAAGAAATTATATGGTATTGCTGCATTTGGTTGGACTGGTTCAACAAAGCATTGGCAACGTCACGAAAGTTTGTCTTTAGTATTAGCAGGTTTATCTACTCCGCTTGTATTGTCTGTACACACAATCGTATCTTTTGACTTTGCTACTTCAGTAATTCCAGGATGGCATACAACCATCTTCCCTCCATACTTCGTTGCTGGTGCGATCTTCTCTGGATT
>CAZXWT010000069.1:0-1373 GCA_964644475.1 uncultured Sediminibacterium sp.
CCATGAAATAATTCCAATGCTGCAATATCTTCTGTGATGGCTACCAAAGGAAAATCAAAATTGATCGTCTCTGCACAAATCGTTTTTAAACTTGCATCATCTATTGTTCCTGCAACATAGGGCTTCATTACCTCATATGCCAATGTTGCTTTATCCAATGTTTTGAATCTTTCTATTTGCTCTTTGGTAAACTTGGGTATTTCAGAAGGGAAATACAATCCCTTATCAGGTGCTTGTCCTGTGATAGCAGCTGTTTTGAAATCTACATTGGGTGATATTTTTCCTAAACTATAATAATGCATCGACTCTTAGTAATTAATTAATTATTTGAACCCCCGCTTGATTAATGCTTGTCACATAGGTATGATGTGCTAATCCTAAACGGGTATATAAATCCTTCATGGCTTGCTCTACTTTTATTGCAGTGTCTTTTTCTTTGCTTAAGAAAAAGATAGATGGCCCTGAACCTGAAATACCACCACCTAGTGCACCAGCTTCTTTACAAGCTTGCTTTAATTCATCAAAACCTGGAATCAATATAGATCTCACTGGTTCTATGATTACATCTTCTAATGATCTTCCAATTAAATCATAATCGCCCTTCATTAATCCTGCTACCAAACCAGCAATATTTCCCCATTGTTTGATAGCATCTTTTAATTGTACATTCTGTCTTAATATACTTCTTGCATCTGCAGTTCTTACTTCAATTTGTGGATGTACAATAGTCACATGTAAACTTGGAGAAGGCAAAGCAATAATTTCTAAAGGGAAAATAGATCTAACCAATGTAACTCCGCCAAAAATACAAGGAGCAATATTATCTGCATGCTTTACACCAGAAGCTACTTTTTCTCCATTCATAGCGAATCGCACTAAATCATCCTTGGTAAAAATATTACCCAATAATTGATTGGCACCTACCACAGCACCTGCAGAGCTTGCTGCACTAGAACCAACGCCTGATCCAGGTTTGATTAGTTTATTTATTTTTACTTCAAAAGCTAAAGGTGAATTTCCTAATTGCTTTTCTTCATACTCTTCTATTAATGCAATCAATGCTGCACCCGCCACATTCTTCTCTGGCTCGGTTGGTAAATTATAAGAATCAATATTAATAATCTTAATAGCCTCTGCAATGGTTTGACCTGCAGCTCTTGGCACCAATCGCATTTCCATTTCATCATAAGGACTCTCCACAGCAAAGCCGAGGATATCAAATCCACATACCATATTAGCTACGGTAGCTGGTGATTTAATTTTGATCCAATGATTCATGTTTTGTTTTTTTACGATTATACTCTTGCTGCTCTGATAATATCTGCAAATACTCCCGAAGCGGTTACATCTGCACCAGCCCCTGCTCCTTTAAT
>CAZXWT010000069.1:1473-6171 GCA_964644475.1 uncultured Sediminibacterium sp.
GATCCATTAAAACAAGATGCTGGTAAGAAAGCATTATTGCTAATATCTTCCATTTCAATTTTCTGTCCTGCTTCACGTGCTAAGATCATGATCTTACGCATCACATCTGTTCCACCCAAATCCAATCTTGGATCTGGTTCTGTATATCCTTCTTCTTGTGCTTGCTTTACAACCTGTGCAAAGCTCTTACCATCTGTACCTCCAGCATAATTATTGAATACAAAATTTAATGTACCCGATAACACTGCTTCTATTTTATTAATACTATCACCACTTCTAATTAAATCATTCAAAGTGCCAATAATTGGTAAGCTTGCACCTACATTGGTTTCAAATAAGAAAGCTGCATTGTATTGTCTAGCCAAAGATTTTAACTTGGCATAGTTTTGATAAGGTGAAGAGCAAGCAATTTTATTACATGCCACCACTGATACTGCTTTTTCTAATAATTGTGCATATACATTGGCAACTGCTTCATGCGCTGTCACATCTACAAATACACTATTACGTAAGTTATTGTCAATAATTGCATTCACGTATTCTTTAATACCGCCTGGTGTTGCATTGGCTAATTGATCTTTCCAATTTGTCAAATCCAATCCTTCCACATTGATCAATTGCTTCTTACTATTGGCAATACCAACTATATTAATTTGTAATCTTAAAGACTTCTTTAAATACTCTGCTTGCTTTTGTATTTGGTTCAATAATTTACCACCTACATTACCTGCACCTGCTACATAAATATTTAATTGCTTATAAGTAGTTTCAAAAAACTCTTCGTGTAATACGTTAATCGCTTTTTTAACATCTGCACTTGCAATAACTGCTGTGATATTTTTTTCTGAAGAACCCTGTGCAATCGCTCTTACATTAATACCATTTCTTCCTAACACACCAAACATCTTTCCACTCACCCCTGGATGGTTACGCATTTGCTCACCCACCAAAGCAATGATAGATAAATCTTTTTCTATAATTAATGGTTCTACTTTCTGTGTATTGATCTCTTGCTCAAACTCTGCATCTACTGCTAATTTAGCTTGGTGTGCATCTTGCACATTCACGCCGACACAAATAGAATGCTCCGAAGAACTCTGTGTGATTAAAATAACATTGATTAATTTTTTAGCCAATGCATCAAATAATCTTTTAGAGAAACCTGGTATACCCACCATGCCCGCACCTTCCAAACTTAATAAGCATAAGTCTTTGATACTAGAGATACCTCTGATAAAATTATCATCCTTTGGAGAATGATTCTCTATAATGGTTCCAGGATGATTGGGTTCAAAAGTATTCTTAATCCATACTGGTATGTTTTGATACATTACCGGTTGTATGGTTGGAGGATAAATAATCTTTGCACCAAAATGAGATAATTCCATGGCTTCTTGATAAGAAATTTGTGGAATCTCTTTGGCATTGCTCACCATTCTTGGATCTGCTGTCATCATACCTGATACATCTGTCCAAATTTCTAATGCACTTGCCTTTAAAGCAGCTGCATAAATCGCTCCTGTATAATCTGATCCACCTCTTCCTAATGTAGTAGTGTTACCATCTTTATCTGAAGCAATAAAGCCTGGTGCCATATATACATCAAAGCCAGTATTTTCTTTTGCTGCAAAGTATTGTTGAATAGTACTATCTGTTAATTCCTTATTCACCACTGCATTAAAATACTTGCTATCAGTTTTAATCAAGTTTCTTGAATCTACCCATTGTTGCTTGATGCCTTTTGATTCAAAAGTGGCACTGATGATTTTAGAAGATAAAATTTCACCATAAGAGATAATTTTATCTTGCATACGCATAGACAACTCTCTTAACATAAATAGGCCTTCGCAATTAGATTCTAATTCGTTCAATAATTGCTTGACCATGCTTAAAGTACCTGATTGCTGTTGTATTGGCAATAAAGCTCTTACTGCATCTAAATGCTTTTGTTCAATATTTTGAATAATGGTTTTATATGCTTCGTTTCCTTGTGATGCACTTTGTGCCAACATCAATAATTGATCTGTCACCCCGCTCATTGCAGATACTACTACAATGGTGGGTTCTTTTTTGATGCTCTCTGTTACAATAGCAATTACTTTTGCTATTGCTTCTGCACTTCCAACTGAACTTCCTCCGAATTTTAAAACCTGCATACAATTTGTTTTGTGTAGACTATATTAAATAGCCATACATATTATCGTCCTTATTGATCTCATTATAATTGATCTGATATTTTTTCATGTTCTCCACTAAAACATCATAATCTTTTTTCGATTTTAATTCCAATCCCACTAATGCCGGACCCGCTTCTTTATTATGCTTTTGGATATATTCAAATCTGGTAATATCGTCTGTTGGACCTAATACCAAATTCACAAAATCTTTTAAAGCGCCTGGTCTTTGTGCAAAGCGTATCAAGAAATAATATTTTAGTCCTTCATAAATTAAAGAACGCTCTTTGATTTCTTGCATACGTGCAATATCATTATTACTTCCACTCACTATACAAACAATGGTTTTACCCTTTATTTGTTCTGCATAATCATCCAATGCAGCAATACTCAAAGCCCCTGCAGGTTCTACTACAATGGCTTCTTCATTATACATCTGCAAAATGGTAGTACAGATTTTTCCTTCTGGTACCAAGTGCATATCATCTAATGCATCTTTACAAAATGCAAATGTGATATCTCCAATTCTTTTTACCGCAGCACCATCCACAAACTTGTCGATGCTTGCTAATTCAACTGGATGCTTTGCCTTCAATGCAGCCAACATACTTGGCGCACCTTCTGGTTCTAATCCAATTACTTTTGTACTAGGTGAATGTTCTTTAAAATAAGTTCCCACACCTGCACTCAATCCACCACCACCCACTGGGATAAATATATAATCTATCGGTGGTTGATTTAATTGTTGATAGTCTTCTAGTATTTCTACACCCACTGTTGCTTGTCCTTCAATAATAGAAGGATGATCAAAAGGAGGAATAAAAGTCATACCATGTTCTTTGGTATAAGCTTTTGCTGCAATAGCTGTATCGTCAAAAGTGTCGCCCACTAGTTTTACTTCAACATTTTCTTCACCAAACATTTTTGTTTGATTCACTTTTTGTTGAGGAGAAGGGATAGGCATAAATACCACTCCTTTTACATTTAGTTTTTTACAACTATATGCAAATCCCTGCGCATGATTTCCAGCACTTGCACATACCACACCTTTCGCCAACTGCTCTGGTGTTAACTGGCTCATCATATTGTAAGCGCCTCTTAATTTATAAGAGCGTACAATTTGTAAGTCTTCTCTTTTTAAATAAACCCTGCATTGGTATTTTCTAGAAAGGTTGGCATTAAACTGAAGCGGGGTATGGTTTACCACCGGCTTTAATCTTGCATACGCTCCCTGAATATCCAATGCAGGTTTATCAACTAGTTTCACTTCACTCATATCTTCTACTTCTACTAGATATACAATTATTTTCCTTTTTGATTCTCTGGTCTTAAACTTCTTACAGTTCTACCAGCTTGCCACATTTCACTATTGTGTAATTCAGCTAATTCAACTTCTAATTTTTCACGATAGTCAGGCTTGCTATTTAAATCGATTGATCTTGCAGCTTCTGCACCTGTTGCTACGCTATTATATAAATCAGTGAATACTGGTAATGTTGCATCACGGAACTTCTTCCACCAATCCAACGCACCTCTTTGAGCTGTTGTTGAACAGTTTGCATACATCCAATCCATACCATTTTCTGCTACCAATGGCATTAATGATTGTGTTAACTCTTCTACTGTTTCGTTGAACGCTTCAGAAGGTGAGTGACCATTCTTTCTTAATACTTCGTATTGTGCAGCAAAGATACCTTGGATAGCACCCATTAATGTACCACGCTCTCCAGTTAAATCTGAATACACTTCTTTTTTGAAATCTGTTTCAAATAAATAACCAGAACCAATGGCAATACCTAATGCAATTACTCTATCCCATGCTTTTCCTGTTGCATCTTGGAAGATAGCATAGCTTGAGTTTAATCCACGACCTTGTAAGAACATTCTTCTTAAAGAAGTTCCAGAACCTTTTGGAGCTACTAAGAATACATCCACATCTGCTGGAGGTACGATACCTGTTTGCTCTTTATAAGTAACACCAAATCCGTGAGAGAAATACAATGCCTTACCTGGAGTTAAATGTTTTTTTACTGTAGGCCACATTGCGATTTGTGCAGCGTCGCTCAATAAATAACAGATAATGGTTCCTTTTTCTAAAGCTTCTTCTATTTCAAATAAGGTTTGACCAGGAACGAATCCATCAGCAATTGCCTTATCCCAAGATTTTGAATTTTTTCTTTGACCAATGATTACGTTTACACCGTTCTCTTTTTGGTTTAAAGCTTGACCAGGACCTTGAACACCATAGCCAATTACCGCTACAGTTTCGTTCTTTAAAACTTCCTGCGCTTTTGATAGAGGGAACTCTTCACGCGTTACTACGTTTTCTTCAGTTCCACCGAAATTTAACTTTGCCATTTTACTTTGGGTTTAATTAAGATTTAAATTTTTATTGATTGTTTATTTTTTACATGGTAAATACTGCTTCTCTTTTACCTAAATATTCATTCTCTATCACTTCTTCTCCTGGTTCTCTTTTTTCAAAGTCTTTTAACTTCTCGTGAAAACCTGCACTCTCTTTAAT
>CAZXWT010000070.1:0-2693 GCA_964644475.1 uncultured Sediminibacterium sp.
ATCAATTGAATTATTTTCAGTTGGGGATGGATTCTTCTTTGAAAGTTTTAGAAACTAGTCACCCTAATCTTCCAAAGAACTATGTATTTGGAGCAGATAAGAAGTTGCAATTTAGCAAATCTGGTAAAGTACTTGAATTAGGTATTCAACCCATATTACCTATTAAAGACACTAGCTTACCTGAATTTGAAAGAGTGAGTTTGGATATATGGCATTATGCAGATGCACAATTACAACCAATGCAATTAAAGAATTTAGAGTCTACATTGAAGTCAACTGAAAAAGTATTATTTAGACCTTCTAATCAATCTGTTTTGTATTTAGGTAAAATTAATGATAGAGATATTAAAATTGGTAAAGAAGGGGATGGAGATTGGGCTTATGCAACAATAGATTCTGCAGATGCTGCATCATTTCAGTGGCAAGGTTTTACTAAGAAAGATTTATATGCAATTCATACTGAAACTGGTAAAAAACAATTGTTACATCATAATTGGAAGGGTAGTTTGATTGCTTTTTCTGAAGATGGTAATAAGTTAGTATATTATGATGAACCTGAAAAAAAATATTATAGTGTCGATTTAAAGTCAAATAATAAAACAATTATTGCCAAAGACATTAAATATGCATTATTTGATGAAGAGAATGATGTTCCGGACGATCCAAATGCCTATGGAATTGCGAAGTGGACAAATGATAATAAGCATCTTATTGTTTATGATCGTTACGACGCATGGTTGGTTGATGCTAATGGATTGGAGAAATCTATCCCATTAACCAATGGAAGAAAGTATAAAATTAGTTATAGATTGATTGAAACAAAAGAGGATAGAAAGTCTATCGCAATGACTGATACCTTATTATTGAGAGGATTTAATGAAATAAATAAAAGTGAATCACTGTCTATTTTGAATATACAATCTAACAAAGTTCAGCCAATTCATTCTTTTGATATGCATATAACTTCTATTATTGGCGCTAAAAATTCCAATGATTTGGTTGTATTAAAAGAAGACGAACATACTGCAGCAAATATTTATTTATATCAGTTAAATAGTATGGCACAAAATCCTTTAGCTATAACTGCAATCAATCCACAACAATCTCAATATAATTGGATGAATGCAGAAATAGTTCAATGGAAAGCTTATACAGGTAAAACGGTAGAAGGTGTTTTGTATAAACCAGAAGATTTTGATCCCAAAAAGAAGTATCCAATGATTGTTTATTTTTATGAAAGAAATAATCAAACACTTCATAACTATATTCCACCGACACCCACTGGATCTAGATTGAATATTTCATTTTTTGCAAGCAGAGGTTATTTGGTTTTCGTGCCAGATATTTGGTACAAAACCGGTTACCCTGGCCAAAGTGCTTATGATCATATTGTAAGTGGTACCAAAGCATTGATTCAAAAAGGTTTTGTAGATAGCACAAAAATTGGATTACAAGGACAAAGTTGGGGTGGATATCAAATTGCTTATTTAATTACTAAAACCAATATGTACGCCGCTGCTTGGGCTGGTGCACCTGTGGTAAATATGACTAGTGCTTATGGTGGTATAAGATGGGGAACTGGGATGAATAGACAGTTTCAATACGAAAAAACACAGTCAAGAATTGGTGCTACTTTATGGGAAAGACCAGATTTATATTTAAAGAACTCTGCTTTATTTGAATTGCCTAAAGTGCAAACTCCATTAGTGATAATGAGTAACGATGCAGATGATGCAGTACCTTGGTATCAAGGAATTGAAATGTTTACTGCAATGAAGAGATTGAATAAGAAAGTATGGTTATTGGTGTACAATAATGAATTCCACAATCTTGTTGAAAGAAAAAATAAGAAAGATATTCAAATCAGAGAACAACAATTCTTTGATTATTATCTTAAAGGTGCTGAAATGCCTACATGGATGTCTAAAGGTGTGCCAGCTATAATGAAAGGAAGAACAATGGGACTATAAGTACTGGAACCATTGTCTGTTGATGTCCCAAGCCTCAAAATTCTTAGCAACTGCTGCTAGGAATTGAGTGCCTTGTGCACCATCGACTATTCTGTGATCATAGCTCATAGATAAGTACATCATATGTCTTACTAAGATCGCATCTCCAGCAGGTGTTTCCACCACAACTGGTCTTTTCTTAATTGCACCTAAGGCTAAAACAGCTACCTGAGGTTGACTAATAATAGGTGTTCCCATGATACTTCCAAATGTACCCACATTGGTAACAGTAAAAGTACCATTCTGCGTATCTGCAGGTCTTAATTGATTATTTCTTGCAGCATTGGCTAATTGATTCACTGCTTTTGATAAACCAACAATACTCAATTGATTTGCGCCCTTAATTACTGGAACAATTAAATTGCCTGTTGGTAAAGCAGTAGCCATACCAATATTAATATCTTTTTTATAAATTACTTTATCTCCATCCAAACTTGAATTGATAATTGGAAATTGTTCTAAAGCAGCGGCAATTCCTTCAATAAACATGGGAGTATAAGTCAACTTAGTACCTTCTCTTTTCTCAAATAAATTTTTCACTTTATCTCTCCATACCACCATATTGGTTACATCCACTTCAACAAATGAAGTAACATGTGGGCTGGTATGTACACTATCCACCATATGCTTTGCAATTAATTTGCGCATACGATCCATCTCTACAATTTCAACATTGCCTGTAAT
>CAZXWT010000070.1:2793-6095 GCA_964644475.1 uncultured Sediminibacterium sp.
GTATCACCCACTTTCTTATGCCACTTTAAAATAGTAGCCTCCATTATACTTTCACCCAGTTTTGGTAAAACCAAATCAACAATTGGCATAAGGGATAATTTTAAGCAAAAATAAGACTAAATCTTATTGATAATTAACAACCTAAGTAAATTTATGGCCTGAGTAGCAGTTACTTCAATATTCTTATGACGGTCAAATCTTAGGTATAAAACCTTTGAAACAACCTTTTCTTTATTAGCCACCCCAATCCATACCATTCCAAGAGGTTTTTCGTCGGTTTGACCAGAAGGGCCCATGATGCCACTTACAGAGACTGCATAATCGGTTTTCATCTTGTCTCTAACTGCTATGGCCATTTGTTCTACGGCCTCCTTACTCACAGCTCCAACAGTTTGCAATATTTCGGTAGGAACGTCTAAAAACTCCGTTTTTATCCTATTATCATAACTTATTATCCCTCCAGTATAGAATTGAGAGGATCCAGCATGTTTTGACAGCAAATGTCCAATATATCCTCCGGTACAACTTTCAGCAGTTGCAACAGTTTGATTCGCTTTTTTAAGCATTTTACCCACTACCATTTCCATAGTTTCGTCTTGGTTTGTAACCAAATACTCCTTCACTAATTCGGTCAATTGGGCAAATAATTGATCTAATTGTTGATTTAAAGCAGCTTCGTTATTACCAGAACTAGTTAATCTTAGTCTTACCATACCGTAATTTGGCAGATAGGCCAACTTTACTTCTGATGGTAATGCGTTTTCAAAATCTTTGATTAACTCTGCTAAGAAAGATTCTCCAATACCCGCTGTCAATAGTGTTCTATGGGCAATCGGGTTGGTTTTAAAATGCGTTTTTATTCTTGGAATTACTTGCTCAGTCATCAACCATTTCATTTCATGAGGTACACCAGGAAGAGAAAATACCAATGTATTTAATTTGTTAAACAACATACCAGGTGCTGTACCTTTCTCATTGAATAAAACCTCGCAAACATCGGGCACTTCCGCTTGTTTACGATTTCTATCAATCATGGGCTTTTTATGAATGTTCTCAAAAATATGAGTGATATGATCTAGGGTAGGTTGATGCAAAGTCATTTTGCCTCCAAAATAACTGTTCAATAAAGGCTTTGTAATATCATCTGCTGTTGGGCCAAGACCTCCAGTTAAAATAACCACACTATTTTGACTTATTGCCAAATCAATAGCTTCTGTAATATCTTTCGCATTATCTCCAACCGCGACTCTATGTTTAACAGCAACCCCAATAGCATTTAATTGTTGTGCTATAAATGCACTATTGGTATCAATTACCTGACCAATTAACAATTCGTCTCCGATAGTGATTATACTTGCTTGAATAGACATTTTTCAGTTTAAATAGTAGGGTGCAAAGTAAGCCAAAAATTACCGCTTTAACTAAAATAAGACCTTAGTTTTTCAAGCATAATTGGGGGCATAGATGCCTTATTTTGAAGCTTTTGATCCATAAAATACAACTTTACTGTACCAACAGTTAATAATTTGCCAGCTTCGTTATATACTTCCTGGTGAAAAGTGATTTTATGATCTATTGGAAGTTCCTTTATAATCGTTTTGATGGTCAATAAATCGTCATATTTGGCAGGTCTTAGATATTTAATTTGCAAGTCTACAACAGGCAAAATGATCCCCATTTCTTCAATATCCTTGTAACTAATACCAAGCGACCTTAGGCTTTCTACACGTCCAACTTCAAAATATTGGGGGTAATTGCCATAATATACTACGTCCATTCTGTCTGTTTCGGCATACCTGACTCTAATCTGTGTGCTATGTTCGTACATAAATATTGTTATTGTTGACAAATTTACGATTCTAATCTGTTTTTCCACAATAAGTTGATTTGCTCAATCGTTCTAGAAATGGCCGTAATTTTACCATATTATAAAAAACATTGGTATTTATGTTACATACTAAAAATTGGGTTATTTGTTTTGTCTTTCTAATTGCAACTTGCATTCAATTGAACGCTCAATCTGTTCAATATAGCAATCCTTTAAAAGATATTTTCAATAAAGGAATGCAAGCCTTGAGACAAGGTGATACTTTGACTGCATATCAACATATTCAATCTGCCTATACATTCGATGATAAACAAGATGATATCAGTTATTATTATTTAGCTTTATCATTGGCATTAGACAAGTCTTATGCTCCAGGCTTAGCAAATACATGGATCGAAAAAACAAATAATAGAATTTATAAATCAAGATTAAGTTATTTATTGGGGAAATACTATTTCAAACACACAAATGATCAATTAGCTATTAAGGCTTTCAAGAATGTGAGTATTGATGATTTAGAAAACTTTGAAATTTTAGTAATGAAATTTCAACAAGGATATTTGTATTTTAAAATAGGGGATTGGGATAAAGCTGCTGCATTGTTAAATAACGTAAGACAGGTTAAAAATTCAACCTATTATGCTGATGCTAACTATTATGCTGGTTTTATTGCTTTAGAAAGAAAAGACTTTAAATTAGCTTTAAGTTGTTTTCAAATTGCATCTACAAATAAAAATTATACCAAATTAGCACCATTTTATATTAGCCAACTATATTATTTCTTGGGTGATATTGATGCTGCCATGTCTAATTGTGAAAAAGCTTTACAGCAAAAAGATCAATTCTATGAAGTACAGTTAAAGCAGTTGATGGGCCATTTATTGTGTGAGAAAATAGATTACAATAAAGCATTTCCATAGTTAGCTCAATACGCTGCAACACCACAGAAACGTGAAACACACGATCATTACCAATTATCTTTTTGTTATTTCCAATCGCAAGAATGGAATAAAGCAATTGAAGGTTTCAAACAATTGGCCAATATTGAAGACTCTTTAGGCCAAAATAGTATGTACCTATTAGCCACATCCTATTTGAAAACAAAGGATAAGTTTGGAGCAAAAAATGCATTTTTACTTTGTGCTACTAAGTCTCAAAATCTTGCTCAAAAAGAAATCTCTTTATTTAATTACGCTAAATTATGTTTTGAATTAAAAGAATTTAATACTGCGATTGCTAGTCTTGATAAATTTATTTCCAATTACCCTCATTCAGATTATGCGACAGAAGCAAAATCATTATGGATTTCATCATTAGCATATAGTAATAATTTTATTCAAGCTTATGAGGCTTATGATAAGATCAATCAACCTGGAATAGAATTACTTAAAATTTATCCAAATATTGTTTATGGAAGAGCTTGTCTTTACTTAAATGATGGACAAATTGAAAAAGCTTATAGTTTATTTAGTCA
>CAZXWT010000071.1:0-6067 GCA_964644475.1 uncultured Sediminibacterium sp.
GAATTAAAGTAATTAAAATTATTGCTTTAGCTAAAAGTGCTATTAGAAATAATTTAGGAGACGAGTTAAAACAAATTCAATTGCCTACTTTATTAATCTGGGGTAAGAACGATACAGTAACACCACCATTTGTAGCGGAAGAGTTTCATAAATTAATTCCACATAGTAAGTTGTATTTTATTGATAAATGTGGTCATGCGCCAATGATGGAAGTTCCTGGAGAATTCAACGACTTATTGGATAATTTTCTTCAATCATTGCCTAAATAAATTTCATGATTGCTTCTAGTATTGCAGTACAGAGTTTTCCTATGATGCGCTTAGAAGATAAGGCTGGTTTTGTTTTGCAAAACATGGAAGATTTTGATGTGCAGGAATTAGTAGTCATCAAAGATGATTACTATATTGGATTAGTGAATAAAGTGGATGTATTAGATATTCCACTAGAGCAATCAATTGCCTCTATTGCAGATAGTTTTCAGAGAGTGGGTGTTTTAGGTGCTGCGCATATTACAGCAGTTTTAGATCATTTTGCTAAACATCATTTAAGCATTTTACCTGTATTGAATGAACAACAAGAATGTGTTGGTGTAGTGCCTCAGAAAAATTTGAATGAAATGTTGGCCTTGTATTTGGGCGTGGCACAACCTGGCGCTATTTTGGTATTTTCTGTTTCACCCTATCAATATTCATTGGCCGAAATGAGTAGAATTGTAGAATCCAATAATGCTCAAATTGTACAGTTGAATTCAATTTTTGACGAAGCTACTGGTGCTTATATAATCACCATCAAGATTAACAAAGAAGAAGCACAATCTATAATCGCTACTTTTCAGCGTTACGAATATCAGTTGCTTCATTATTTTGGTAATACTCCTATCAATAATGATATTGAAGATCATTACCATCATCTAATGAATTATTTAGATGTTTAAATCTTATGTTTTATTTTTCTTTTTAAGTGTTGCTTTTGCCTTTTCTGCCAAGGGGCAAATCACTATTCGTTCTATCACCATCAATGGTAATAATAAGACTAAGTCTTATATCATTCAAAGAGAATTACCCTTTAAAATTGGTTCAATTGTGTCAGCAGACTCTTTAGAGTCTTTGACATCACTAGCACAACATCAGATTTTCAATACCAGTTTATTTAATGAAGCGAAAGTGGAATCTATTATGGTGGATAGTACAACGGCTGATGTATTGATCCATGTTAAAGAACGTTGGTATTTATTTCCACTTCCTTATTTTAGATGGGTAGATAGAAATTTCAGTCAGTGGTGGAATCAACAAAACAGAAGTTTAGATAGAGTAAACTATGGAATGAATTTCAGACAAAGTAATTTTAGTGGAAATAATGATCGCTTAGTGATTGGCTTAATTACAGGCTATACACATCAAGCCATTCTTAGGTACCAGATTCCTTTTGTTGATAAAAAATTACAATGGGGTGTTGGTGCGGGTTTACAATACTACACTCAAAAAGAAATGAATTTTGCTACCAATGCTGACAAACAAGTATTTTATAAATCTGACAAAATACTTCGCGATGGATTCAGGGGTAATGCCAATGTTTCTTATAGACCTAATTTATTTGAAAGAGTGAATATCCAAGTTGGATTAGGAGAAGAAAATATTACTGGTGAAGCTTTTGCAAAAGCACCGACTTTATTACCTACTTTTTCCAAATCGATGCGCTATGCTGATTTTACATTGGCATATTCCAAAACCAAATTTGATTACAACGCTTATCCTACAAAAGGTGCTAGTACAGATTTTTCATGGTATCAAAGAATAGCTGATAAAGCACCTTTTACATCATTTCAGTTTAGAAAAATTTTAGTACATCCTTTCAACCAAAAGAATTTTATTTACACTGAATCTAATTCACAATTTAAATTTTTGGCGAATCAAAATTATTTGGACCAACGTTTATTGGGTTATGGTAATCTACAAATGAGTGGTTTAGAATATTATATTGTGGATGGTAATGCGGCCAGTATTGGAAAGTTGGCTTTTCATCATAAATTGGGTACCATTACTTTGCGTAACCCAGTCACTAAAAAATTTCTACAAGAAGTGAAATACCATTTTTGGCTTAAGTTATTTACTCAAGTGGGTTATGTATATAGTGAAAAGCCCTTGAATGCGAATAAATTATCCAATACCCTGCTTAGAACTGCTGGAATTGGGGTAGATATCATTAGTATCTATGATTTTGTATTTAAAATAGATTATAGTGTGAATCAGCTTGGAGACAAAGGTTTATATTTACACGGCGGAATTAATTTTTAATTTTGAGGAATGAAAGTAGCAATTTATAGTAGAGGGGTAGATATGGATCAACAGCAATCTTTGAATGCATTGTTGACTGAATTGTATAGATATGATATTGATATTTTTGTTTTTGAAGACCTTATTCAAAAGTTTGGTTTAAAAGCAATGGATGGTAAACCGGATTTGATTCCTTTCAAAGATTCTCATGATTTACATAATGCCATTGATTGTTTAATTAGTGTGGGTGGAGATGGAACAGTTTTGGATGCCATCACTTTAGTGGGGGATACTAATATTCCTATCTTGGGAGTGAATTATGGAAGATTGGGTTTCTTAGCTTCTATTTCTAAAGACGAATTAAGTTTGATGGTAGATGCTCTGGTGAATAGATCTTATGTTGTAGATAAACGTACTTTGATTCATTTAGATGCGGATATTCCTGTTTTTGGTGCAACTCCTTTTGCGTTGAATGAATTTGCTATTCACAAGAGAGATACTTCTCCAATGATTAAAATTCATACTTACCTAAATGGTGAATTTTTAAATTCTTATTGGGCAGATGGTTTGATTGTTGCAACACCTACAGGATCTACTGGATATAATATGAGTTGTAATGGACCTATTTTATTTCCTGAATCTGCAAGTTTTGTAATAACCCCTGTTGCACCACATAATTTAAATGTACGTTCTATTGTTGTGCCTGATACTTCTGTTATTTCTTTTGAAATTGAAGGCAGAACTGAAGAAATTATTTGTGCTTTAGATGCTAGAAAAGAAATAGTGTCCAAGAAAATTCAATTAGCAGTGAAGAAAGAAACTTTCACAGTAAGTTTTATAAGATTGAATGAGAATAGCTACTTGAGTACATTGAGAACCAAACTAATGTGGGGCTTAGATAAAAGAAATTAATTTATGCGTTGTCGTTTTATATTTTTACTATTTGTATTATTTATTGGCTCATCTGTCAGTGCCCAACACTTACAATTAATTAATGACAGAGGGGAGGCTGGTGTATTTATGGGTTATAGTTCTTACAATGGTGATGTTGCTTCTGATATACAATTTGTTAAAATGAACTATGGTGCATTTTATAAAAAGCAATTGAACGAGTATATAGGTTTAAGATTAAATTATGAAAAGCTCAATATTGGTGCAAGTGATGCTAATTCTCAAAATGTATACGATCTAACAAGAGGATTTGTTTTTGAAAGAGACTTTCATGAAATAAGTGTTTTGTCTGAATTGTATTTTAATCGCTTCATTACTGATAGAAAAGATTATCGATTTTCTCCTTATTTAGGTTTTGGTGCTGGAACGATACTTTCTGCCAACGTTGATAGAAATAATTTTTCTAAAAAAACGAAAACAGATTATACAATTCTTATTACAAACATTGGCTTCAAATGGAATCTTTACAAACAAGTAAATTTGTTCGGGGAATTTAAATATCGTTTTACTACTTCAGACTATATTGATCATTTTACTGATGCTACTCCAATGAAAAGATTGTATGATCAATCTTCTGCACCAACTTATCAAGCAAGTAGATCAGGAAAAGATGTTTTACTTTCGGCTTCATTAGGACTTTCTTATAATTTTAGAAAAATTTATGGGCCAGAACGTTTCAAAAAGAAGAAATCCAAGAAATTAGACATCGAAGATCATTCGTCTAATTCGCCCTCTAAATTCCTTTTTTTATTTCCTAAAAAACGCAAATAAGCTTCCTTTGCTTATTTTTACATTATGGAAAATCTGGATTTGAACCGACTCCCCCAACATATTGCCATCATTATGGATGGAAATGGAAGATGGGCCCAGGAACAAGGCCAGGATCGTCTTTTTGGGCACTACCATGGGGTGATTAGTGTTAGAAAAGTAGTAGAAGCCGCTGCAGAAATCGGTATTAAATACCTTACCATGTATGCTTTTAGTACCGAGAATTGGGATAGACCTGTTGAAGAAGTAAATGGTTTGATGACCCTTTTTGTTGAGACAATCGCAAAAGAAGTGCCGGATTTGAATAAAAATAATATCCAATTACAGTTTATTGGAGATTTATCCGCCCTTCCCCCACACGCAAGTGCTGCTCTAGCGCAAGCCACTGCAGATACAGCTAATAATACCGGCTTGAGACTGATTATCGCCCTTAGTTATAGCAGTAGATGGGAATTAGTAAATGCTGCCAAAACCATTGCAGAACAGGTTCAAAAAGGCATTTTGGAGCCCTCTCAAATTGATGAAGCAATTTTTACGCAAAACCTTACTACCAAAGGGATTCCAGACCCAGAATTAATGATTCGTACTAGTGGAGAACACCGTATTAGTAATTTCTTATTATACCAGTTGGCCTACGCAGAATTGTACTTTACAGAAACCCGTTGGCCAGATTTTAGAAAAGAACACCTTATAGAAGCTATTTCGGACTATCAGTCCCGTGAGCGCAGATTTGGCAAAACCAGTGCCCAGATCCAGTCAAATTCATAAAATAATTAATATGTTATTTTCTGCTTTTTAACAAAGACTTTGGGATTTTACGAGTAATTTGCGACACTTTTAAGATTATAAATTATAGCCCCACCAGCAGATGCAGAAATTGACCCGTTTTATTATTGGATGTATATCGGTACTTGTATTGTCGTCGACTTGTTTTGCTCAGGAATTACCTGTTAAAGACTCCGTTTCTCAGATCAATGTTAAGTTACAAAACCTATTTAGTCAACGTATAGTTTCCAAATACAAAATCCGCTCTATTAAGGTGGTGGGTAATGAGTATTTTGATGAGAACCTTTTGTTGTCTTTGTCTACCCTTAATATCGGAGATGAAGTTCAAATTCCAGGGGGAGATAATTTCTCTAAAGCCATTCGTAAGTTAATGGACCAAAACTACTTTAGCGATGTAAGTATTTATATTACCGATTTACAAGACAAGGATATTGACGTAGAAATTAATGTGGTGGAGCGCCCTCGTTTATCTAGATTCAATTTTGTTGGGGTGAAGAAAACAGAGAAAGATGAATTATCTGGTAAAACAGGTTTGACGCCTAATAGAGTAATCACGGAGAACATGAAGATTACTGCTATTGAAGGCATTAAAAAGTTTTATGCAGAAAAAGGTTTTCAAGATGCTACAGTGGTGATCAAAGAACAAAAAGATGCAGCCAGAAAAAATAATGTATTATTAGAGTTTGTGGTGGATCGCGGTCCTAAAGTGCGTATCAATAATATCAATTTTGGTGGAAATAAAATTGATGAAACCAAGCTCAAGAAAAGTTTAAAAGAGATTCACGAAAAGTCAAGAATGACTTTGTATCCAATGAATGATAAGCCTGTGATTGTTCAACCAACGCATTATACTTTTGAACAATACATGCAAGAGAAAGGGTATTTGACTTTTACAAAGACTAGAAAGATTTTAAATCCTTATCTACGTATTAAGTTGTCTGGCTCTAAATATAATCCTAAAAAATACGATGAGGCTAAGGATAATTTATTAAACTATTACAACTCTCTTGGTTTTAGAGATGCTGTGATTGAAAAAGATACAATATACCATAATGCTGCAGGCAATTTGAATATTGACATGCAGATGAAAGAAGGTAAAAAATATTATTTCGGTAATTTAACTTGGAGAGGTAATACAAAATATTCTGATTCTTTATTGACCAGTATTTTGAATATAAAGAAAGGGGATATTTACAATAGAGAAATCCTTTTCAACAAATTAGGTAAAACACCCACTGCAGAAGGTGGTGACGTGAGTGGCTTATACCAAGATGATGGTTATTTATTTT
>CAZXWT010000072.1:0-1889 GCA_964644475.1 uncultured Sediminibacterium sp.
CCTTCCATTTGACTGGCACTAAATCCATGCAAATAAACAATGGCATATTCGGTTTGTTGATGAGTACTATCCGCCCATACAATGGATGCTTGATTATTGGGCTTAATATGATGTGTTGATTCAGCTGCTTGAACTAGGCTATCCATATTTAATCCATCAGGAATCTCCTGTAAACTATAGTCAAAAACAGGTTTATCTGGATGTGGTCCTACAAAATAAACAATTACCAACAATGCAATAATACCTATCAAAGCTTTAATCCATTTCATAATTTTGAATTTGTATACTAAAGCTACCGATTTCAAAATTCATTCAAAATATTTTTTCGTATCTTAAATTTTCAAAACGATGCTATGAACAATCAAAGATTCTTGTCTTTAGATGTATTTAGGGGTATGACCATATGTTTGATGATTATTGTCAATACACCGGGAGATGGTGCAATGACTTTTGCGCCATTCAATCATGCCGCATGGCATGGCTTTACTCCAACCGACCTAGTATTTCCTTCATTTTTGTTTGCAGTAGGTAATGCAATGAGCTTTGTATTGCCTAAATGGGAGAAATTATCCAATGCAACGGTTCTTTTTAAAATATTGAAAAGAACAGCACTTATATTCTTGTTGGGTTATTTAATGTACTGGTTTCCATTTACAGGACCTATTGGGGAAACCCGTATCCTTGGTGTATTACAGAGAATTGCATTATGTTATGGCTTTGCATCTTTAATTGCTCATTTTATGCATGAAAGAGTAGTTATGATTGTAGCTGCAGTAATGCTTTTATTATATTGGTACTTAAGTATGCACTATGGTGTTCCTGGTCAGGAATTAACCATGATGGGTAATGCTGGAATTTATTTCGATAAAATGATTTTAGGGGAAGCCCACATGTATCATGGAGAAGGAGTAGCTTTTGATCCAGAAGGTTTATTAAGCACTTTGCCAGCTATTGTGAATGTATTAATTGGGTTTAGGGTAGGTAAGTTTATTCAAGAAAAGGGTAAAACTTATGAAGGTCTGACCCATTTGATGATGTGGGGAGCAGGTTTCATTTTTCTTGGATTTATGTGGAATTACCAATTCCCTATCAATAAAAAGCTTTGGACCAGCTCTTTTGTGATGTTGACTGTTGGATTAGATATGGTTATTTTAGGCACGATTATTTACCGAATTGAAATGCATAGACAATTGCAATTTTCAAGCTTTTTCGAGGTTTTTGGCAAAAATCCACTCGTTATTTACCTATTTTCGGAGATTTTGGCCGTTATTTTATATATTACCAAAGTCGGAGATCAATCCACTTTTAGATGGATTTTTGAAAATGGCTTTAGTCATTTACCCAATTATTGGGCATCCTTGGCTTTCGCAATTTGCTTTATGTTGGTTTGCTGGTTATTGGGTTATATATTAGATAAATATAAAATATATATCAGAGTGTAAATCTTAATCATCCTTTTATCTGTTTTGTTTTTTTTAGGAGTATAAACGGCGTACCTTTGCAGCCTCAAAACAGTACATGGAAATAAGAAACATTGCGATTATTGCGCACGTTGACCACGGTAAAACCACCCTAGTTGACAAAATTTTACACGCTACAAAGGTATTCAGAGATAACCAGGAGACTGGTGAATTGATCATGGATAGCAATGAACTAGAGCGTGAAAGAGGTATTACTATCTTAAGTAAGAATGCTTCAGTAACTTATAAAGACGTTAAAATTAACGTAATTGATACCCCAGGTCACTCTGACTTTGGTGGTGAAGTAGAGCGTGTGTTGAAAATGGCCGATGGTGTTTGCTTATTAGTAGATGCTTTTGAAGGTCCAATGCCTCAAACCCGTTTCGTATTACAAAAAGCTTTACAATTAAATTTAAAGCCAATTGTAAT
>CAZXWT010000072.1:1989-3062 GCA_964644475.1 uncultured Sediminibacterium sp.
ATTGGTAAAGTAGAAAGAGGAGTAATCAAAGAAGGACAAAACGTTGTATTGGTGCAAGCTGATGGCAGCATTAAGAAAAATAAAGTAAAAGAATTATACGTATTCGAAGGAATGGGTAAGCGTAAAGTAACAGAAGTTGTTTCTGGTGACTTATGTGCTGTGGTTGGTTTAGAAGAATTCAACATTGGCGATACCATTGCTGATCCTGAAACACCAGAAGCATTACCTATTATTAGCGTGGATGAACCTACAATGAGTATGACATTCAGTATTAACAACTCTCCTTTCTTTGGTAAGGAAGGTAAGTTTGTTACTTCTAGACATATTCGTGATAGATTGATGAAAGAAACTGAAAAGAACTTAGCATTACGTGTTGAAGAGACAGATAGTGCAGATAGTTTCTTGGTATATGGTCGTGGTATTTTGCACTTGGGTGTATTGGTTGAAACAATGCGTCGTGAAGGTTATGAATTAACAGTGGGTAATCCTCAAGTTTTGGTGAAAGATATTGATGGTAAAAAACATGAGCCATTTGAGATTTTAGTGGTAGATGTTCCAAGTGAATTCAGTGGTAAAGTAATCGATTTAGTGACTCAGAAGAAAGGAGAAATGTTGATCATGGAATCTAAGGGTACTATGCAACATTTGGAATTTGATATTCCTTCTAGAGGTTTGATTGGTTTACGTTCTCAAATGTTAACTCAAACTGCTGGTGAAGCGGTAATGGCACATAGATTTAATGAGTATAAGCCTTGGAAAGGACCAATTCCTGGAAGAAACAATGGTGTATTAGTAGCTAAGTTTGCTGGTACAACTACTGCTTATTCAATTGATAAATTACAAGATAGAGGTAGATTCTTTATCGAGCCAGGTGAAGAAGTGTATGCTGGTCAAGTATTAGCAGAACATATCAAGCCAGGTGATTTAAATATCAATGCTGTCGAGATGAAAAAATTAACAAACCACCGTGCGAGTGGTTCTGATGATAGCGTTCGTATTACTCCAAAATTACAATTCACTTTAGAAGAGTGTATGGAATATATTCAGTTTGATGAGTGTATTGAAGTGACTCC
>CAZXWT010000072.1:3162-6066 GCA_964644475.1 uncultured Sediminibacterium sp.
GCGAAATTGCTGTTTCCTAATCCACCTCTTCCACCTTTCATCCAAACAATTTCTTGACCATCATGTAAAATCTCTGCTTCTACAATACCTGTCTCTTCGTCTTTTGCAATGGTACCCAATGGAACTTCAATGATAATATCTTTTCCATCTCTACCTGTACAATTATTTTTGCTTCCGTTCTCGCCGTTTTCGGCAATCACATTTTTATAATAACGCAAATGCAATAAGGTCCATAACTGTGCATTCCCTCTTAGAATGATATGACCACCTCGGCCACCATCACCACCATCGGGTCCACCTTTCGCTGTTAATTTATTTCTAAGGAAATGCCTACATCCTGCACCGCCATGACCGCTATGCGCAAAAATTCGGATGTAATCAATAAAATTCTTTTCAGACACTATTTAAGTATTAATGCACAAAGTTAGTGCAAAAGGCTTACTTAGTGGCCTTTAATCCATCAATCAAAATAGTCACCATATTTTGTTCTAGTTCTTCGGCGCTAATTTTTTTGGTAGATCTATGCCAGCTTTCAATACCACTTACTGCGTGCAAGAAAATTAATACTACTGTAGGAGCATCAATTGCTTTGATTTCTTTGTTGCGTATACCTTCTTCAATGATTGCGGCTAATCTTTTACGATAAACCCTTCTTTGATTTTGATAATTAGATAAATAAGGGTCTGATAAGTGCTTCCACTCTGTATCGTTTACATATACTTCTTCATAATGGTTGATCATTTCGTCTATATGAAATCGAAGTATTTTTTCCATTTTTTGTAAAGAACTAATATTCTCAGATTCTATCTCTTCTAGTTTTACCATAAAACGATTGGCAACATTGAACACTAGCTCATGTAATAATTCGCTTTTAGATTTAATATGGTTGTATAAACTGGCCGCTTCCACACCAACCGCCTCGGCTAAATCACGCATACTTGCAGCTTTATATCCCTTTTCTCTAAATAAAGTAGCTGCTTTACTTACAATAACATCTTTTCTAGAAAGGTTCTTTTCGGTCTTAATTCTAGCCATAAAACTAATTATTTTGTGATTTGTTAGTACAAAACTATCAAATTAACTCCATGAAATACTAATAAATTTTAAATTTTTGTGCATTTTTGTTAGTTTTCTGATTATCAAGCACTTGTGTTTAAGGGCTTTTACTGACTAAAAATATCGTAGTTTCGCAGCTGAAAAAAAACAAAATACATGTCTTTAGTAGTTGTTGGATCAATGGCATTTGATGCTATAGAAACTCCCTTCGGGAAAAGTGATAAAATTATAGGTGGGGCGGCCACTTATATTGCTTGGTGTGCTTCTAATTTTACGCCAGTAAAACAAATTTCAGTAGTGGGAGGTGATTTCCCTCAATCTGAATTAGATGCATTGACTAACAGAGGAGTTACTTTAGAAGGTGTTCAAATTAAAAAAGACGAAAAGACTTTTTTCTGGAGTGGAAAATATCATTTAGATATGAACACACGTGATACTTTAGATACACAATTAAATGTATTGGAGAATTTCCAACCAGTGGTTCCAGATAGTTACCAAGATTGTGAAATTTTGATGTTAGGTAATTTAGTGCCTGCTGTACAAAGTAGTGTAATCAAGCAATTAAAGAATCGTCCAAAATTAATTGTAATGGATACAATGAATTTTTGGATGGAAATTATGATGGATGATTTAAAACATACAATTAGTTTAGTGGATGTTTTATTAGTGAATGATAGTGAAGCGCGTCAATTAAGTGGTGAATATAGTTTGGTAAAAGCTGCCAAAAAGATTATGACGATGGGTCCTAAGTATTTAATCATTAAGAAAGGAGAGCATGGTGCATTATTATTTCATAAAGACGAAGTATTCTTTGCTCCAGCATTACCATTAGAAGAAGTGTTTGATCCAACCGGAGCTGGTGATACATTTGCAGGTGGCTTTGTTGCTCATTTAGCTAGAACAAAAGATATTTCTTTTGAGAACATGAAGTCTGCAATAATATTAGGTAGTGCGATGGCTAGTTTCTGTGTAGAGAAATTCGGCACACAAAGATTAACAGAGATCAATGTTGATGATATTAAAGAACGCGTACAATCGTTCGTTCAATTGGTAAACTTCGATATCGAGTTAGTTTAATTTGGTAGAATTGATCAATCCAATTAATTTTGTTCCACAATGATGAAAAATAAACATACAAAACAAATTAAAAAACCACTCTAAGAGGAAGGTCTGATTGTTTGTATGTAAATAAATATACTCAGAAACCTTCCAAGTAATTGGAAGGTTTTTTTGTTTTAAACATAAATTTAAAAAAATGAAAGTTGCAGTTGTAGGTGCCACAGGGCTAGTAGGCACAAAAATGTTACAAGTACTAGCTGAAAGAAATTTTCCAGTAACTGAATTAATTCCGGTAGCGTCTGCACGTTCTGCAGGTAAAGAAGTGATGTTTAAAGGAAAAGCTTACAAAGTGGTAGGCATGGAAGAAGGTATTGCTGCAAAACCTGCTGTTGCTATATTCTCTGCAGGTGGTGGTACTTCAACCGAATGGGCGCCTAAATTTGCTGCTGCAGGTATTCGTGTAATTGACAATTCTTCTGCATGGAGAATGGATCCTACTAAAAAATTAGTTGTTCCAGAAGTGAATGCTTCAGTATTGACTGCAGAAGATATGATCATTGCAAATCCTAACTGTTCTACAATTCAAATGGTAGTGGCTTTACAACCATTACATGCTAAATACAAAATAAAAAGAGTCATTGTAAGCACTTATCAAAGTGTAACTGGTACTGGTAAAAAAGCAGTTGACCAATTAATGGATGAAAGAGCTGGTAAGAAATTATCTGCAGAAGATATGGCTTACAAGTACCAAATAGATTTAAACGCCATTCCTCAAATTGATGTATTCTT
>CAZXWT010000073.1:0-6043 GCA_964644475.1 uncultured Sediminibacterium sp.
GTGGCAGCTGTAAACAATAAGCTTCCTCCACAAGTAGTGAAAGAAGGTATTAAAATATCTAGAGAGGAATCCAATATGTTAATGTATGTAAACTTAACAAGTAAGGATACCAATTTGGATGTTAACTTTTTATACAATTTTGCAGATATTAATTTAATTACAGAATTAAAAAAAGTAGATGGTGTAGGTTTTGCTGACATCTTGGGAAATAGAGAGTATGCCATGAGAGTTTGGTTAAAACCAGATAGAATGTTGGCATATAATGTTTCTGCAGACGAAATTTTAAAAGCCATTGATGAGCAAAACCTTGAAGCAGCTCCAGGTAAAACCGGAGAAAGTTCTGGAAAGCAAGCACAAACATTTCAATATGTTTTAAAATACCCTGGTAGATACAATACCAAAGAGGGCTACGAGAATATTATAGTTAGAGCTAGTTCTGATGGACAGATGTTAAAATTAAAAGACGTTGCTGATGTAGAATTTGGAAGCTCTTATTATGATTTATATTCTAAGATGAACGGAAAGCCTTCTGCCGCCATTATGATCAAGCAATCTTATGGTAGTAATGCTAGTGAGGTAATTAAAAACATTAAAGCAAAGCTTGCAGAAATTAAAGAAAGTTCTTTTCCTAAAGGAATGGATTATGAATTAAGCTATGATGTATCTAAATTTTTAGATGCTTCTATCGAGAAAGTAATTCATACATTAATTGAAGCCTTTATCTTGGTAGCCTTTGTAGTATTTATATTTTTAGGTGATTTTAGATCTACATTGATACCTGCTATTGCAGTACCTATTTCTTTAATTGGTACTTTCTTATTTATGCAATTCTTTGGTATCACTTTAAATCTAATTACTTTATTCGCTTTGGTATTAGCTATTGGAATTGTGGTGGACGATGCTATTGTGGTTGTTGAAGCGGTGCACGCTAAAATGGAAGAGTTTGATTTGTCTCCCAAAGCAGCTACTATATTAGCAATGAGTGAAATCAGTGGTGCCATTATTGCGATTACATTGGTAATGGCGGCGGTATTTATTCCAGCATCTTTTATGAGTGGACCAGTGGGTATATTCTACAAGCAGTTTTCTGTGACCATGGCCACTTCCATTATTTTATCTGGTATTGTGGCATTAACTTTTACGCCAGCGCTTTGTGCAATGTTGTTAAAAAACAATCATGGAGTAGAGAAAAAGCCAACACCGATCAATCGTTTTATTAAAGCATTTAATAATTGGTTCAAAGGTTTACAAGGCAAGTATAAAAATTTAATCGAACATATCTTAAATAGAAAGCTAATCACTTTTGGTATTCTAATAGCATTTTGTTTGGGCACCTGGGGAATGAGTAATATTGTTCCAACAGGTTTTATTCCAAATGAAGATCAGGGTGTATTTTATTGTTTGATCTCCACACCTCCAGGTTCTACATTAGAAAGAACAGATGCGGTCCTTTCTCAAATACAAAAAGAAGCAGCGAAAATTGAAGATATTGCTTCAGTTTCTACCACTGCTGGATTTGAAATCTTAACAGAAGGAACAGGAGCCAATTCTGGAACAGCTTTGATCAATTTAAAAGAGTGGAGTGAGCGTAGTCATTCTTTGAATGAAATTATGCAAGAGTTGGAAGAAAAAACAAAGAATATCAAAGGGGCAAATATTGAATACTTTCCACCACCAGCAGTTCCTGGTTATGGAGCAGCAGGGGGTTTTGAATTAAGATTATTAGATAAAGCGGGTAGCGGTGATTATAAAAAAATGGAAACCGTGAACAAGCAGTTTGTGGAAGACTTGAACAAAAGACCAGAATTAAGTTCAGTATTTGGTTTCTATAATGCTAGTTTCCCTCAATATGTGTTGAATGTAGATAATGAGAAGGCACAACAGAAAGGGGTGACTATTGATAATGCAATGAATACACTTTCAACATTGATAGGAAGTTACTATTCTACCAACTTTATCAAATTCGATCGTCAGTATAAAGTAATGGTACAGGCTTTACCACAATATCGAGCAAAACCAGAAGACATTTTAAAATTATATGTAAAAAACGATCGTGATGAAATGGTTCCATTCGCAGCATTCATCACATTACAAAAAGTGTATGGATTAGATGAGATCACCAGACACAATATGTACAATGCATCTGAGTTGAGTGGATCTCCTGCTCCGGGATATAGTAGTGGTCAAGCCATTGAAGCGATTAAGCAAGTGGCTAAAGAAAAACTACCTAAAGGTTTTGGTATTGATTGGGCGGGTATCTCTATAGACGAAGTTGCTAAGGGAAATCAAACACTATATATATTTATTATATCCTTAGTCTTTGTATACTTAGTATTATCAGCACAATATGATAGCTTCTTATTACCATTGCCTGTAATATTATCATTACCTACTGGTATTTTCGGTGCATTCTTCTTGTTAAAAACAATTGGTTTAGAAAACAATATCTATGCACAGATTGCGATGGTCATGTTGATTGGTATATTAGGTAAGAATGCCGTATTGATCATTGAATTTGCAGTACAAAGACAAAGAGCTGGTGCAACAAAATTACAAGCTGCAATTGATGGAGCTGCTGCGAGACTTAGACCTATTTTAATGACATCTTTTGCATTTGTTGCAGGTTTGATTCCTTTGGTATTTGCAACAGGTCCAGGTGCTATTGGAAATAGAACCATTGGTGCAGCTACTGCTGGCGGTATGATTTTTGGTACTGTGTTCGGAGTAGTTGTTGTGCCAGGCTTGTACTATTTATTTGCAAGAGTTCCGAAACACAATATGAAAGAAGAATTAGAGGATATCATAAAAAAGATTGAACATGAATAAAAATAAAAGTATTGTTGTTGCTTGTGTTATTGCCAGCTTTTCGATTATTAGCTGTGCAGTGCCGAAAGCAACAGAAAAAACAGCTAATACTACATTGCCGATTAGTTATAATGGATCTATCGATTCTACTAATTCCGCAAAAATTGCCTGGAATAGTTTTTTTAATGATCAAAAATTAATCTCTTTAATTGATACAGCATTAAAAAATAATTTAGAAGTACTGACAACTATTCAAGAAATTGAAATTGCTAAAAGCAAAATTAGATTTGCGAATGGTCGATTATTACCAGCTGTTACTGCAGGATTTGGCGCAGGTCTTGAAAAAGTTGGTAGATATACTTCACAGGGAGCAGGTGACGCAAGTGCAGATATTACTCCTGGGCAATTAGTTCCAGAAAATCTAACCGATTTACGATTGGGTTTTCAAGCGGGATGGGAAGCTGATATTTGGGGTAAATTAAGAAACGCCAAAAAATCAGCATGGACAAATTATCTAAGTACAGTTGAAGGTCGCAAATGGGTAACTACTAATTTAATCGCAGAAGTAGCCAATACCTATTATGAATTGGTTGGTTTACATGCACAATTAAATATCATCAATGAATCTATCGCACTTCAACAAAAAGAATTAGAAGTAGTGAAGATTCAAAAAGAAGCATCTGTGGTTTCTGAATTAGCAGTAAAACAATTTGAAGCAATGGTATTTAATGCACAAAACCTTGCCTTTAATTTGTTGCAAAATATTACTGAGACAGAAAATAAAATGAATTTATTGTTGGGAAGGTATCCACAAAAAATTGAAGTAAGTGAAGGGTTTACACAAGCACTTCCTTCATCTTTAGAAGTAGGCATTCCTTCACAGCTATTAAAAAACAGACCAGATATTCAACAAGCCGAATATGCATTAATGGCTGCAAGATTTGATGTAAAATCTGCACAAGCAGAATTTTATCCATCTGTTAATATTGGTGCCTCTTTGGGATTAAATGCATTTAAATCTAAATACCTGTTTAATTCTCCAGAATCTATTATGTATTCTTTATTAACGGATGTAGCAGGACCATTAATTAATAGATCAGCAATACAGGCACAGTTTGCAACAGCCAATGCATTACAAATTGAAGCAGTATATCAATATCAAAAGACCATATTGAATGGTTTTGTAGAAGTGGCTAATCAAATGGCTAATGTAAAAAACTTACAATCTTCTTTTCAAACTAAAACAAGAGAGGTGGAAGCATTATCAAGTGCCATCAGTTTGTCAAGCGAATTGTTTAAATATGCAAAAGCTAATTATTTAGAAGTATTGACTGCACAGAAAGATGCCATATCTGCTAAACTAGAATTAGTGGAGATTAAAAAACAGCAATATAATAGCATTACTAATTTGTATAAATCACTAGGAGGAGGTTGGCAATAAAAAACTAATCCAAAAAGATTTAAAAAATAAAAGGCCTCGCAAACGCGAGGCCTTTTTGTATCTCTAACCCAAACTAATAACTCAAATTATCACTATTCTGCTACCGCTACCACCTCTTTCACTTCTGGAATCATACGCTTCATCATACCTTCGATACCTGCTTTTAAAGTAACCATGCTAGAAGGGCAACCGCTACAAGAACCTTGTAACATTAAGTTTACCACTCCTTCGTTATAACTTTTAAATTGTATTGCACCACCATCCATTTCAACAGCAGGCTTTACATAGTTCTCTAATAATTCTTTAACACGCTTTACAATATCATCATCATCAGCGTTTACGGTATTGCTCGCTTCTTGTTTAAACTTAGCCACTTCTTCTTCGTTCACTACTACACCACCAGCTTCTAAATAATCTTTCAAGAAGGTTTTGATAGTAGGAATAACATCCTGCCAATCTTCTGTATCAGCGCTTTTAGTTAAAGTGATAAAATTGCTAGCAATAAATACACTTTTAATAAAAGGAAAACTAAATAATTCTTTTGCCAAAGGAGAAGCAATGGCGTGTGCTTCTTCTGCAATGTCAATACTCTTTCCTGGATACAATAATTTGTTAGCCACAAATTTCATTGTTTCTGGATTAGGAGTCATTTCTGTATAAATGCTCACAATAGTATTTCCTGTAGTAATCATAATAAAACGTTTAAACTGTATTCAGGTACAAAAATAATCAAAATGGGCGGGACGGGGCTCCATAAACAGGGCTTCTATCCTTAAATTTCCGATATCGAAAGGCTAAAACTGGGGTTTAGCTTGGAACGATGCTCAGTTTGGCATAGTTCAGCATGATCTTTTTCTCTCCATTATTGTCAAATAAAATCATGGCAATTGGGTTATGGGCCGAACCTTCGATTTCTTTGATGATGCCAAAACCAAATTTTTGGTGCTCCACTTTCATGCCTGCTTCCAGCTTAGAAGGATCTGCAGCTACAAAGTTGGCAGAAGGAATATGGTTTTTATTCACTGAAGTTGGTGGGTTGACTGGAAGGTAGCTTGGCTTGCTTCCGCTTGTATTTTTTCTACCAGCATGCATCCTATCATAAGCGCTACCCCATCCTGCAGTAGAACTTTGGTTTCTAGCGCCACCTCCAGCAGAAGACTTGTCTAGTTTTTCTTCTGGCATTTCTTCAATAAATCTACTTGGTTCGTTTTGTACCAATTGTCCAAAGCGATATCTAGAATTTGCATAGCTTAACCATAAATGTTTTTTAGCACGAGTAACAGCTACATAAAACAATCTTCTTTCTTCTTCTAATTCTTCTCTTGTATTAATACTCATGCCACTTGGAAACAAAGTTTCTTCCAAGCCAACAACAAATACACAAGCAAACTCCAATCCCTTGGCTGCGTGCACGGTCATTAATTTTACAGCGTCACTGTCTTCTTTATCATTGTCTGCATCGGTGATCAAAGTAATTTGTTGTAAATAAGCACCTAAACTTTTATCACCCTGTTCTCCATCTTCATTGCTTGGACTTTCTGTCCATTCTTTAATTGAGTTTAATAATTCTTGAACGTTTTCATAACGAGCTAATCCTTCGGTAGATTTATCATTAAATAACTCTTTAATAATATTGGTGTGCTTACCAACTTGCACCGCAACATCGTAAGCGTTATGTTTGGTTAATTGATTTTGAAAGTATTTGATCATGGTCACAAACTCTTCGATAGAGTTGAGCGTACCTGCTTTAAAACCAAATGCCTTTGCTTTTTCTAATACTTCAAAAAAAGTAATATT
>CAZXWT010000074.1:0-5990 GCA_964644475.1 uncultured Sediminibacterium sp.
CAAACTAATTCTCCAGAAAGAAATCCTGCTCCAGGTAAAACAGCTGGTCATGCTTGTGGTCACCATTTATTTGGTACAGCAAGTGTATCTGCTGGTATTGCTATTAAAGAGTTAATCGCTTCTGGCAAATTAAAAGGTACTGTGAAAGTATTTGGTACACCTGCAGAAGAAGGTGGAAGCGGTAAAGTGTTTTTAGTAAGAGCTGGTTTATTCAATGATGTGGATGCGGTGATTCACTGGCATCCTGATGATGTAAACGCAGTGACTACAACAAGTGCATTAGCGAATAAGTCTGCTAAATTTAAATTCTATGGCGTTTCTGCACATGCTGCTGCTGCACCAGATCAAGGAAGATCTGCATTAGATGCGGTTGAAGCAATGGACAATATGGTAAACATGATGCGTGAACATATTCCTCAAGAAACAAGAATTCACTATGTAATTACTTCGGGTGGTAAAGCACCCAATGTGGTGCCTGATTTTGCTGAAGTATATTACTATGTGCGTCATCCAAAAAGAAAAGATGTAGTAGAAATTTTTGATAGAGTAGTAAAAGCGGCTGAAGGTGCTGCTATTGGAACTGGTACTACCATGAAATATGATATCATAGGTGGTACACACGACTTGTTAATTAATAAAACATTGGCTGAAGCAATGCAAGCGAATTTAGATAAAGTAGGTGGAGTAAATTATACAGAAGATGAAATTGCTTTTGCTAAGAAGATTCAAACAACTATGTTAGCGCCTGTTGATATTGCAACCGCTGGCAAAGTGAAACCATTATCTTATATCAATGAAGGCAATAGTGGTTCTACAGATGTAGGTGATGTGAGCTATGCAAAACCAACTGTAGGATTACGCGCTGCAACTTGGGTACCAGGTACACCTGCACATAGCTGGCAAGCCATTGCTGCTGGTGGAACAGAAATTGGAACTAAGGGTATGCTAGTGGCAAGTAAAACAATGGCATTAACTGCGATTGATTTAATGAGCAATCCTACATTACTTTCTAAAGCAGTAGAAGAGTTTAAAACTTCTATCGGTGATTATAAATACAAAGCATTATTGGGAGACATTAAACCCGCATTGAATTATAGAGATTAATTATAAAAAGTAATTAATCTCTATAATTCCCTCTAATGATTTTTTCAAGGCACCCCATAAACGGGTGCCTTGATTTATTTTACAGTTTGTTTAGTCATTTATCTCTGGACGCATCTGTGGGAAGAAGAGTACATCTTGGATAGATGGTTGATTTAACATCATCATACATAATCTATCTATACCAATACCGATACCAGAGGTTGGTGGCATACCATATTCTAATGCTCTTAAGAAATCGTGGTCAATGAACATCGCTTCATCATCTCCTCTTTCCATTAATGCTAATTGATCTTCAAATCTTTTTCTTTGATCAATTGGATCGTTTAATTCAGAATAAGCATTCGCTAATTCTTTTCCATTCACCATTAATTCAAAACGCTCTACTAATCCTTCCTTGCTTCTATGCTTCTTGGTTAAAGGACTCATTTCCACAGGATAGTCAATAATAAAGGTTGGTTGGATATAAGTGTGCTCACTCGTTGCACCAAAGATTTCATCAATCAATTTACCCTTTCCAATGGTTGGAGGTACATCAATTTTTAATGTCTTACATACTTCTCTTAAACCTGCTTCATCCATCGCGCTAATATCAATACCTGTATTTTCTTGGATGGCTTCCATGATACTTATTCTGCGATAAGGTGCTTTAAAATTGATGGTCTTATCACCCACTTTTAATTCTGTTGTACCATGCAAGGTCATTGCAATTTTTTCAAACAGCTGCTCAGTGATTTCCATCATCCAGAAATAATCTTTATAAGCAGTATACCATTCTAGTACAGTGAATTCTGGATTATGTGTGCGATCCATTCCTTCATTTCTGAAGTTTCTACTAAACTCATATACCCAATCAAATCCACCTACTATCAAACGCTTTAAATATAGTTCGTTCGCGATACGCAAATAAAATGGCACATCTAATGCATTATGATGCGTGATAAATGGTCTTGCAGCCGCACCACCTGGAATAGCTTGTAATACTGGCGTATCTACTTCTAATGCTCCACGCTCGTTTAAGAATTGACGAATGGTGTTCATCAACACAGTACGCTTAGTGAAAGTGTCTTTTACTTCTGGATTAATAATTAAATCGGCATATCGTTGACGATATCTAAATTCTGGATCTGTTACCGCATCGAATACCTGACCAGCTTCGTCACGCTTTACCACCGGAAGTGGCTTTAAAGACTTTGCTAATAGGGTAATAGTATTAGAATGAACAGAAGTCTCTCCTGTTTTTGTAGTAAATACATAACCTGTTGAACCAATAATATCTCCAAGGTCCATTCCATTTTTAGTGATCACATCCCAATAAGACTTGTCTTCGTCTGGGCAGATCTCATCTCTTTTCACATATAATTGAATAATACCCTTATCGTCCTGAATCTTGATAAATAATACTTTACCCTTATCATTCACGCTCATAATTCTTCCAGCCACGCAAACAGACGCAAATTGCTCTTTAGTCTCTTCTGTATAATGATCCTTGATATCTGCTGAATAATGTGTAATTGGGTAAAGTGGGGCAGGATAAGGGTTAATGCCTGCTGCCTCTAAAGCTGCTAGCTTTTCTCTTCTGATAATCTCTTGTTCTGATAAAGAATGACTCATTAATATATTGTTATGAGTGCAAAAGTAAAACTTAGTAGTCAATTAACGAAAGAACCCAGCTTTAACTTCGTCTTCTGTTAAATGGATTAAATCACCTGGCTGCATTTTGTCAATGGTAAATTTTCCCATTTCTGCCCTTATTAATCTTAATACCGGGAATCCAACACTCGCGAACATCTTTCTTACCTGCCTATTCTTTCCTTCTGTTAACTGAATAGCCGCCCAACTGGTTGGAATGGATTTTCTATATCGAATTGGTGGATTTCTATCTGGCACTTCAATTGTATCGGGTAAAATACTCAAACTAGCTGGCTTGGTTTGATAAGTTTTTCCGTCAACGCTAATACTTACGCCTTTTGCTAATTGTTTTATTGCATCTTGTGTGATGGCACCATCTACTTGTACCCAATAAGTTCTTTTATGTTCAAAGCTTGGATGTAATAGTTGATGATTGATTTTCGTATCGTTGGTGAGTAATAATAATCCCTCACTATCATAATCTAATCTTCCAACTGGATAAACATCTTTCTCAACCTGAATAATATCTTTCAAACATAATTTTCCATCAGATGATGTGAACTGAGAGAGTACTTGAAATGGTTTGTATAGAAGATAATATTGCATGAAAAAGTCTTACAAAAAACAAAGTCCCACTGTTGGTGGGACCTCGTATATGGATGGGTTAGTAAGTACGGGAATTGAATTCCCATCACAATATTAAATATACTTTATCCTAATTCAAAAATTTTTTTTAACAAATTTTTTGCGGTTATCCACAAATGGCCTATTTGAAAGCTTTTAAAATTTTATTTTTTAGTGTATTAAAACAATAAATCATCTTCATTATTTTTTTGAATTCATTTTTTTAATTCTTCTGAAAGCCTTTATTCATAATAGTTTCAGCACTATCATATTTATATCAATTGTATGATAAAAAGAAAACACTATTGCAATATTTTGATTGTTCAACGTAAAAAATTACACAGAAAAACCCGAAAAAAAATTTTTTACAAAAAAGGCTCGTTACCTTTGATTTAGGCCAAAAAACACGTTTATGAAGCTTTCTGCACCCGTTTCGGTACAATGGATATCTGAGTTAATAGCATCAGAAATAATTGGAAATCATCAATTAGAAATTACTGGAGTGAATGAAATTCATCAAGTTGAAAAAGGTGATATTGTGTTTGTAGATCATCCAAAATATTATGATAAATGTTTGAACAGTGATGCAAGTTGTATCATTATCAATAATAAAGAAGTAGAAATTCCAGCAGGAAAAGCCATCTTGTTTTGTGAAGATCCTTTTCAAGCTTATGTAAAAATTGTAACCCATTTTAAACCAATTCAACATAGTAATACAGCTATAAGTAAAGATCTACAATTGGGAAAAGACACTATTATTATGCCCAATGTATTTATTGGAAATAATGTAAGAATTGGTGACAATTGTATCATTTATCCAGGGGTTTCAATTATGTCAGATACTATCATTGGGAATAATGTAATTATTCAAGCTAATACGGTCATTGGCAGTGATGCATTCTACTATAATACCAAAAAGAATCGTGCAGATTGGTACACTAAAATGCCTAGTTGTGGAAGAGTGATCTTAGAAGATAAGGTAGAAATAGGGGCTGGCTGCACCATTGACAGAGGTGTGAGTGGAGATACCATTATAGGCAGAGGAACTAAGATGGATAATATGGTACATATTGGTCATGATACCCAAACTGGGGCAAATTGTTTATTTGCTGCAGGAGTGGGTATTGCTGGTGGGGTAAAAATTAAATCAGGTGTAACGCTTTGGGGCCAAGTAGGCGTAAATAAGACAATTACTATCGAAGATAATGTAACAGTGATGGGTCAGTCTGGTGTGGTAGCTTCTTTACCAGCAGGAAAAACCTATATGGGCTTTCCGGCAGAAGAAGTGAGCATCAAGCGTAGAGAATTTGTTTGGATTAGACGTATTCCTGAACTATGGAAAAAAGTAATGGATTCAGAAAAGTAAGTCAACTATACATTATGCATGCGTGATAATTCCCTACAAACCCTTTCTATCGTTGATTCAATGCTTCTGTATTTAAAGGATGGGAAAGCTTCTAAAAATTTCTGATTATTAAAATGCACCACCGCTTGTGCCGTTGCTGCCGTTTCTTTGGTCAATAACGGATTCTTGCGGGTAAACAAAGCTTTAATGGCTTCTAATCTCCAAACTATCGCAGCTAATGTTGGAGTTACTTTTCTGTGAGGAGGTCTTTTATGAAAACCTTTTGCAATTAGGGTAAATATATCTCTATAAGAACGATTGTCTCCACTGATGATATATCGTTGTCCACTAATATCGGATTCCATTAATAATTGCATGGAATCTATTACATCTAATACATCCACAAATCCGCTAACGCCTTCCGTATACCATGGAAACTCATTATAGGCAGATTTAAATATTTCTGAAGAACCCTTATTCCAATCTCCTGCTCCTAATATGATAACCGGATTGACAATAGCCATATTTAATCCTTCTGCCATTCCTCTCCACACTTCCATCTCTGCCAAATATTTAGATTTACCATACACACTATTGCTAGTGGCTGGGGTCCAATACATGCTTTCGTCAACCGCCTTATCTTTTCTTATTCTACCTAATGCTGCAACAGAACTTACAAATACTAATTTTTGAATACCTTGATCTAAACACTGATTCACCACATTCGCTGTTCCTTCTACATTGGCGTGTAACATAGTGACAGCTTGGCCTGGAGCAAAAGATACGATGGCTGCACAATGATAAACATGTGTTACACCTTTCATAGCTTCTTCTAAACTTGCTATGTCTAAAATATCTCCTTGCTTCCAAATAACTTTATCTGAACCAGTAAATACAGGAATTTGTTTTCTATACAATGCCACTACAGTCTTTCCTTTCTCTACTAAGGATTGAATTAAATGAGCTCCAACTAAACCACTTGCACCGGTTACAAAAATCATGTTGATTATTCTTTAATTAATCTTGCAATGTCCACTTTTAATTGCTCTACTTCGATAGATTTTAATCCATCATAAATTTTTCCTCTAATTTTTCCCTTTCTATCTACTAAAGCAAAAAACTGTGTATGGATAAATTGGTCTTCTATTTTTTCAACATTGTTTTTAGGATCGTCTAATAAATAAGAGCCTCTTGCCATCTGGTATAAACTATCTTTTCTGCCTGTTAAGAAAATCCATTTAGAAGTGTTCACCTTTAATGAATCTGCATAATGCTTTAATACTGGAAC
>CAZXWT010000075.1:0-1233 GCA_964644475.1 uncultured Sediminibacterium sp.
TACCATATTGAATATTGGGGTGGTATGAGCCAACCTAGTTATGGTTTTGGTATGGGTATGCAAGGATTAAATGGCAAGTTCCAAGTAAATGGAAAAACCAAAGAAGAAGGTGGATATGGTTCTTCTTTAAAAGAAGACGTTCGTTTCTTCTATGGTGCAAGCGTTGGTATGGGTGGTCGTGGTGAAGCAGTACCACGTTTTGAAAATCATTGTAGTATCGATCCAGATGTAGTAGATAAATATGGTATTCCAGTATTGAAATTTGATTGTAAGAATTCAGAATATGAAATCAAGCAAGCAAAACATATGAAAGAAACTTTCCGTGAAATCATGCACGAAATGGGTGCTGTGATTACATGGGGTGATTCTGATGATGCTAGTAATAATTATGGTTTATCTAATCCTGGAAATATTATCCATGAAGCTGGTACAGTAAGAATGGGTAATGATAAAAAGACTTCAGCATTGAATGCATGGGGACAAGCACATGATTGTAATAATTTATTCTGCGTAGATGGATCTGTATTCACCTCTCAAGCAGATAAAAATATTACTTGGACTATCTTGGCATTGTCTATGCGTACTTCTGAGTATATCTTGGATCAAATGAAGAAGCAAAATTTATAATTAACACACTAAAAATTATCATATCATGGATAGAAGGAACTCCATCAAAGCCTTGGTTTTAGGAACAGTTTCAGCAGGTGTTGTTATTGAAGCCTGTAAGAATGCAAAGACTACTGTTGCAGAAGTGAATATGGATGATCGCATGCAAGAAGAAAAAGATTATTTAGTAAAGGTGAATGCCGAACCTAAATTTTTTGACGAGCACGAGATGGCCACTATCACTGTACTAGGCGATATTATTATGCCAAAAGACGAAACCAGCGGTTCTGCTTCAGATGCAAAAGTGCCTGAGTTTATAGAATTCATTGTGAAAGATATGCCTGAACATCAGATACCTGTAAGAGGTGGATTAAGATGGTTAGACTTGCATAGCTTTAATAAGCATGGTAAATCTTTTGTCTCTTGTTCTCACGCAGAACAAATTGGCATCGTAGATGAAATTGCTTATCCTAAAAAAGCAAAACCAGAACACGCACAAGGTGTAAGCTTCTTTAATAAAATGAGAGACTTGGTTACTACTGGATTCTATACATCAGAAATTGGTGTAAAAGATTTAGGATATATGGGTAATCAACCTAATCAGTGGAATGGCGTACCAGATGATGT
>CAZXWT010000075.1:1333-5973 GCA_964644475.1 uncultured Sediminibacterium sp.
ATTAGCACTCAATTGTAAACAGACATGCATGCAATTATCAATTTTTGCTTGAGCGTCTGCATCAGTACCAATTTGTTTTGCTACAATCCAAGGTTCTTTCTTTTGCATGTATTGATTACCCAATCTTGCAAGGTTGATTACTTCAAATTGTGCGTCTCTGAATTTATATTGTTCGAGTAAACTCGTGATTTTTTCTTTGGTGTCTTTCACCGCTTGCATCATGGCGCGATCTTCATCGTCCAATAATGTTGGATGGATAGGAGGTACTTTGCCATTGCATAGTTTATGCATTAGTACCCAGGTTCTATTGATGAAGTTGGCGAAAATGCTTACCAGCTCTCCATTCACTGCATCTTGAAATCCTTTCCAGGTAAATTCACTATCCTTTGATTCTGGAGCAATAGAGGTTAAATAAAAACGAAGACAATCTGCTAATGCTTCACCACCATTTTCTTTCTTAATCCACTTGTTGATATAATCTTCCATCTCGATGCTCCATCCTTTAGAAGTACTCATTTTATCTCCTTCTAAATTCATGAACTCATTTGCTGGTACATTCTCTGGAAGAATATGTCCGTTCAAGTGTAACATCACTGGGAAAATAATACAGTGAAAAACGATATTATCTTTTCCAATAAAATGAACCAATTTGGTCTCTTTATCATTCCAATAAGGGCTCCAATCTTTGTTGTTATTAATGGCCCATTGTTTAGTGGCACTTATATATCCAATAGGTGCATCAAACCAAACATACAATACTTTACCTTCTGCACCTTTAATAGGCACTTTAATCCCCCAATCCAAATCACGCGTTACTGCTCTTGGTTGTAATCCTCCATCAATCCAGCTTTTACATTGTCCTACCACAGCTGGTCTCCAATCATCTGTATGTTCTTTGATAATCCAATTTCTTAAAAAATCTTCATGTCTATTCAATGGCAAATACCAATGTGTAGTGGATTTTTTAATAGGTGCTTTACCACTTAAAGTACTCACTGGATTGATCAATTCTTCTGGACTCAATGTCTTTCCACATTTCTCACATTGATCACCATAAGCTTCTGTGTTGCCACAGCTTGGGCAGGTTCCCTTAATATATCTGTCTGCTAAAAAGGTATTAGCAGTTTCGTCAAAATATTGTTCAGTGGTTTTGGTTTCTAAATCACCCTTTGCTTCAAGATTTGCAAAAAATTCGGAAGCAGTTGCATGATGCAAAGGATCACTTGTTCTATGATAAATATCGAAAGCAATACCCAGGTCTTTAAAATTTTGCTCAATAATTGGGTGATATTTATCAATGATGGCTTGAGCAGTAGTGCCTTCTTTGGTTGCTTGAATGGGTATAGCAGTTCCATGCTCGTCGCTACCACATACAAAAACCACGTCTCTTTTCTGTGCTTTTAGGTATCGAACATAAATATCGGCAGGTAAATAAGCACCAGCCAAATGCCCAATATGCTTCAATCCATTCGCATATGGAAGGGCAGCTGTAATCAAATATCTTTTTGGCGTCTTCATTGCTGCAAAAGTACTTAATATTGCGGTATGATTCATCCTTCCCATTTGAAGCCTGGAGACCATATTGGAATGGTCTGTCCAGCAGGGGCCATACCCCTTGAAAAAGTACAAACCTGTGTAGCAACCTTAGAATCTTGGGGCTATAAAGTGGTGATGGGCAAAACAGTCGGGGCGAAATATTATACCTTCTCTGGAACAGATGCAGAGCGTGCAGAAGATTTGCAATCCATGTTAGACAACCCTGACATCAAAGCCGTTTTATGTGCTCGTGGTGGATATGGCTTGAGTAAAATTATTGATCAAATCAATTTTACAAAATTTGTGGCCCATCCAAAATGGGTGATTGGGTTTAGCGATATCACTGTATTGCATGCAGCGATTCACCAATTAGGTATTGCAAGTATACATGGGCCAATGGCAGCGGCTTTTAGCAAGGGCACTGAAGGGGAAATATATATACAATCTGAAAGAGATTTATTAGAAGGAAGACCTACCAGCTTTGAGGTAGCTCCAAATCCTGCCAATCAATTCGGAACTGCTACCGCTCCGTTGATTGGAGGTAATCTATGTTTAATAGCACATTTAATAGGTTCAAAATATAGCTTGGATACCAGCGGGAAGATTTTGTTTTTAGAAGATACTACTGAACATCATTATAATTTAGATAGGATGATGATTCAGTTAAGAAATGCTGGCTTATTGAATAATATCAAAGGTTTGGTTATGGGCGGATTTACTTCTCTAAAAGATGAGTGGACTGATATTGGACAGGATATAGTATCCATGGTGCAATCTTATGTCCACAATAAATCAATACCTATTGCTTTTGATTTCCCTATTAGCCATGAGCTACCCAATTATGCGGTAAAAGAAGGGTGGAGCTATTATTTTGAAGTGAACGCAAGCGGGACTATTTTACGAGAAGCATAAATTTTTTAAAACTACGTTAATATTCGTAGCTATTGGGTGGAACACTCATTTTAATTGTTAATTTTGGGTATAAAATTGATTTGTATGCAAAAGAGAATTTTCATTGTATGTAGTATGTTGATTGCCCTAGTTCAAATTGCTTGGGCACAATCTTATGTAGTTTCAGGCATTGAAAAAACAGACAAAGAGGGAATGCAGTACGAAGTGCTTGGAAAGATGGGAAATCGTTACTGGGTATATAAAAAAAATGGTACAGTTTCTACTATTGCACAATACAATGATCAAATGCAATTAGTCAAACAAAATGATTTGACTTTTTTGCCAACACAGGTTCAGCAAATTGAATTTTTTAAAAGAGATCAGCAATTATTTGCTTTTTATCAATTTCAAAATAACAAAACAGTGTATGCTGCATTAGCAACATTGAATATAGAAGGACAATTAAAATCAGAACCGGTAATTTTAGATACTGCTCAAAATATAAGACCTGGATCGAGAGCAAAAATTTTCAATTTAATTGAGAGCGATGATCATCAAAAAATTATGTTGTTCAGTGTTAATACTAGTAACCCTGCATCTATTAAATTAAAGACTAGTTCTTATAATGGAAATTTTGAAGAGATAGCAGACGCTACAATAAGTATCAATTCAAACAATAAAAAATCAACATTATCGGATTTTGCTTTGGCGAATAATGGTAATTTGTTTTGCCTAAGAAATACCACTCAAAATAATGCAGCGCCTGCTGTGAGTTTGATTTATTTAAGTGAGGGAGGAAGAGAAGTGATTGAATCTTCTGTATTAAATACACAGTTCTTATTAGATGATATTCGCTTGAAAATTGATAATGCTAATAATAGAGTTTTATTGAACTCTTTTTATGCTATTTCTAAAAAAGGCAATATCGAAGGTTTGTTTACTTATATATGGGATGCAAATACAAAAACAGCAGTATTGTCTTCTGCAAATAGATTCACCGATGCAAACAGAGCTTTGTTGACAACCAAAAGAAATTTGAAGACTGCATTAGACACTTATTATATTGATAAAGTGAATACACAGTCAAATGGAGATTTTATTGTGATGGCAGAGTCTGCAGAAACTTATTCTAATAGATCTGCTTTTTCAAGATGGGATTATTTCTGGGGTGGACCATTCTACAACCCATTTATCTTTAATTATTGGTATCGTCCATTCGGTTTTTATCCTTGGACTAGATTTGGTTGGGCTGGATTGGGAGCATGGGATCTAGGTTGGGGTTGGGGTGGACTTGGTTGGGGCCCATGGGGCTGGGGCTGGGGTGGTTTGGGTGGTTTCTGGAATCCTTTTGCGAGCTTCGGATATCCAACTGTAACGTATAATGCCAAGCAAATCGCATTGATGTCATATGATTCAAAAGGAAATTTACAATGGGTAAAAACCATTGACAAATCTCAATCAGATATGAATGTAGATCAGTTTATTGGGTATGGTAGTTTTGAAAATAATAATGGAGTGAATATTATTTACTATCAAAAACAAAAAGGTCAAAGACAATTTATAGTAAACACATTAACTACTGAAGGAGTTTTGAGTAAAGGAGAGTCTATTAATTTACAAGAAAAACGTTTTGATTGGATACCAAAAGCATTAAAGCAGGTAGGGGAAAAAGAATGTATCATTCCTTATCAATATAATAATAAGATTGGGTTTGCTAAAATTCAATTAAAGTAAGCCGTGGTATTTTTATTTAGAGATAGGTCTGATATTAATATACTATTCATAATAGTATTAAGTGTTGCATTGCATTTTCATAATTGGATCACACCGCCATTGGTGATAGCCAATGAATCTGATGGATTCTTGGCCTATCTGCTAACGCATTATATCAAACCACTTCCTTCCATTGTTCTTATTTTTTTATTTCAATTACTAATTATTTCTCAGGCTTTAAGATTGAATGTATTACTTAGTCAATTGAAAATGTTTCAGCAAATAAGTTATTTGCCTGCCTTTGTATATATTTTATTGACAGCTACTTTTCCTTATTGGGATGTGATTAGTTCTGGATTGGTGGCTAACTCTTTGGTGATTTGGATTTTATTAAAATTGTTGAAATTATATGATCAAAATCAACCTCAAACCATCGAATTCAATATTGGTTTGATTGTAGGAGTGTCCATTTTGTTATATGAGCCCATTGCCATTTTAAT
>CAZXWT010000076.1:0-5943 GCA_964644475.1 uncultured Sediminibacterium sp.
GATAGTAGTAATTCATTGGCTGCTTTACAAACACAATTGCAAACTAAAGTAGATGCTAATAAAGCGGAAGTAGCTTTAGCTTTATATTATGGTCCAAATGATATGAATATCTTAAAATCACAAGCTCCAGAGATGGATAAGATTGTGAATTTAGGTAGAGACTTATATTCTTTTGTTAGACCCATCAATAAATACATCATCAGACCGGTATTTGATTTCTTCGCAGGATTTGTTTCTAATTATGGCTGGGTAGTATTGTTATTAACCATCTTTATCAGATTGGTTACTTCACCTTTAACTTATTCAAGCTATTTGAGTAGTGCTAAAATGAAAGTGTTAAAGCCTGAATTAGATGAGATTAAAAAGAAATTCGGTGACGATCAGCAAGGTTTTGCTATGGAGCAAATGAAATTATTTAGAGAAGCTGGCGTGAACCCTTTGGGTGGTTGTATTCCCGCTTTGTTACAAATTCCTATTTTCTTTGCTTTGTATAGTTTCTTTAACTCAAATATATCTTTAAGAGGCCAAGCATTTTTATGGAGTAAAGATTTGTCTAGTTATGATATTATAGCAACATTACCATTCAACATACCAATGGGTTTTGGTAACCATATTAGCTTGTTTACTTTAACAGCGGTAATTACAAGTTTAATCATGTCAGTATATAATATGTCAATGACGCCAACGCAAGATAATCCAGCATTGAAATACATGCCTTATATCTTCCCAGTAATGTTATTGTTCATTTTTAATAGTTTGCCTTCGGCCTTAACTTGGTATTATACTGTTTCTAATATTGTAACCTTATTATTACAATTCATTATCCAAAAATTCATTATCAATCATGATAAGATTTTGGCTGAGATTCAAGTAAAGCGAAAGACGCCAAAGAAAAAAAGCAATTGGCAAACGAAATATGAGCAAATGATGGAGGCTCAAAAAAAAGTACAAGACCTAAAAGAAAGAACTAAAAAATAATTCCCCTAAGAGGCCTTAATTCATTGAGGCCTCTTATTATTTTATTTAAATGAAGTATAAAATTACCCCCCTAATTGTATACCTATTGTTTGCCTTTACATCAAATGCACAAACAAAAGTAGTTGGAGAGTGCAGTGTTCAATTTGAAATAGAGCAATTCCAAAATCAACAATGGCAAAAACTTGGACAAAAAACAATTTATGTAAAAGGCAGTCAGTGTAAGACTACTTTGATAACCCCTAAACTACATCAAACATTAATATTTTCTTCTGTACAAGATAGTGGGGTATTGATTAAAGAAATTGGAGATAGCAAATTTTTACAACATATTATTTTCCCTCCTAAACAATTGCCAACATTGGTAACAATGAAAAAGCTTTACTCGGATTCGACAATTACGGTTGCTGGATATACATGTAATGCTTTGCAATTAGTATTTAGTGATCAGTCAGTGTATGAGGTTCTTTATACTCCTTCCATCATTCCAACCATCCCATATTTCGAAATCGCCTTTAAAGATATTCCAGGTTTAGTCCTTTCCTATTCAATCACTACCAATAAAGGAGTTCCAATTAAGTACACTGCTACTCAAGTAGATTTAAGTCCCATCACATTGAATCAATTTGAATTCAATTCAAGTGATTATCAAATAATTGATAAGTAATTAATTAAGGTTGTGTTGGAGTAGGAGTCTTAAAACGAGGCAAGATCATCTTGTATCTATAAGGAATTACGTAAGAAATATTTCCTTTATTGAATTTCAAATAATTCGCGTTAGCATTTCCAGCTGCCATTCCCTTATACTCTAAGCTTGATCTTAAGGTAAAGAAGGTAGAAGTTTTTAGAGAAGCAGTACCAATATTCTTTAGACTATACTTGTCTGAAACAGAAGTGGTAACAGATTTCAATTCTGTACTACTTGATACAACAGAACTAGCACTCAATTGACTATTCATAAAAAAAGTCAAACAGCCTATTAATAGTATGTTCTTTAAGGTACGCATGGTTATTACGAAGATAAGTAAACTAGAAGATTCATAAAAAAAATATTTTAAACCCCTTTTTAGGCTAATGTGAAGAACAAAATATGGCAAAATCAGCCCTAGTCAGTATATTTATTAGAGTCATTATCGAAGACATATTATTTATTTAAGTATCTGAAAATCAATGACTTTTACTAAACCCTATAATTTAATCAGCCATGTTCGAACCGCATAGAGACGAAGAAGGAGGAGATATCCAAGATTTATTACAGCGTTTTCAGAATTTGAAAAATGGAAGAGCGAATGCTTATATAGAAGAAGACGACTTTGAAAGAATCATAGAACATCTAGACGAGAAGGATGAAATTGCAGATGCCATTGAGGCGGCAAATCTAGGATTGGATCAGTATCCTCATTCTGCTTTATTGATGATTAAGAAAGCAGATTTATTATTAGCTACCAGAAAATATAAAGAAGCCTTACAATTATTAGATGCTGCATCTTTGTATGATCATAAAGAAATGAATCTGTTTATTTTAAAAACAGATGCTTATCTGGCTTTGGATCAACCTGAAAAAGCTATTGTATTATTACAAGAAGCATTGCATTTATTTGAAGGAGCTGAGCGAACTGAAGTATTGTTTGAGTTAGCAGATGTTTATGATGACCATGAAGCATTTGACAAAGTATTTGATTGTTTGCAATTAATATTAGAAGAAGATCCAAACAATGAAGAAGCATTGTATAAGATTTGTTTTTGGACAGATTTTACTGGAAGAAATGAGGAGAGTATAAGATTGCATGAGCGAATTATCAATGAACAGCCATACAATGCCTTGGCATGGTTTAATTTGGCAGCAGCTTATCAAGGCTTAAAATTATACGAGAAAGCTATTGATGCTTATCAATATGCAATTGTGATTGATGAGAAATTTGATTACGCATATCGTAATATGGGAGACGCCTATTTAAGATTGAGAAAATACAAAGAAGCTATTGAGGCATTGGAGAAGGTATTGGAATTATCTAGGCCAGAAGATGTTATTTATGAAGCGATAGGACATTGTTATCATAGAATGAAAAACTATGCACAGGCAAGATTTAATTATAAAAAAGCAGTGCATTTAAATCCTGATGATAGCAGACTGTACCAAAAAATTGCAAGTACTTATATGCAAGAAGGAAATTGGGAAATGGCTATCAAACAAATGGAACACGCACTTCGAATTCATAAGCATATCAATGAATATTATATTCAACTAGGAGAGTGTTATATGCAATTGGGTCAATATGTTGAAGCAGCAGGATATTTTGGCACAGTTGTGGCGAATAAGCCTAAGCAAATTGCAGGTTGGGAATTCTTAATTAGAAGTTTAATGGCCAATGAGCAATTAGATGCAGCACTAGAACAAACTGAATTGGCGTATATGTCAACACAAGGCAAAACTTTATTCATCTATTATAGAAGTGCCATCTTATTTAAAATGGGGAAGGCTAATGAAGGATTATTGCAATTGGAAATGGCATTGTCTAAATCTGCAAAATGGTTAAATAAGTTTGTGAAGTTTTATCCTGAAGTGGTACAAGATACTAAAGTGATGACTTTGCTCAGTCAGTATAAAAAGAGCAAGAAGAGCAAGGGTTCTTGATGTAATTTAAATTAACTTTGCAAAAATATAAACTGATATATGAATTTTAATATAAGCCAAATCCCAGAAAGAACAGCTCAGCCTCGTCAACATGGATTAACAATGGTGATGGACAAGGGATTGAGTTATGCAGAAGCGGAAAACTTTATTAGTGTAGGGAAGCCCCATACAGATATCGTTAAATTAGGATTCGGAACTTCTTTTGTTACCCCTAACCTAAGAAAGAAAATTGAGTTATATCAAAGTCATAATATTCCAGTGTATTTTGGAGGTACTTTATTTGAAGCCTTTTTGATTCGTAATCAAATGGATGATTATATAGCAATTTGCAAAGATTATGGTATCAATGTTATTGAGGTAAGTGATGGATCAATTGAAATTCCACATACAGAAAAATGTGGGCACATTGAAAAGATTTCCAAGTTTGCAAAAGTATTGAGTGAGGTAGGAAGTAAAGATGCAGCACATATTATACCTCCATATAAATGGATTGAATTAATGAGTGCTGAATTGAATGCAGGCGCGTCTTATGTTATTGCAGAGGCAAGAGAAGCTGGAAATGTAGGTATTTATAGAGGAAGTGGTGAAGTAAGAGAAGGTTTGGTACAAGAAATTTTGACTAAAATTCCTGCTGAAAAAATTATTTGGGAAGCGCCACAAAAAGCGCAACAATTATACTTCTTAGAATTGATTGGTTGTAATGTTAATCTTGGAAATATAGCTCCCACTGAAATCATTCCATTGGAAGCGATGAGAATTGGATTAAGAGGGGATACTTTTCATTTATACTTAAATAAATAATCTTGAGAGAGTTTGGATTAATTGGTTACCCATTATCACATTCTTTTTCAAAAGGATTTTTTGCAGAGAAATTTGCCAAAGAAAATATTGTCAATACTTCTTACGAAAACTTTCCCATTGAATCTATTGGTGCATTCAGTCTTTTATGGGAGCAACATCCTCAATTAGAAGGCATTAATATTACTATACCTCATAAAAAAGCAGTAATACCTTATCTCGATTTTCCTTCTTCTGTAGTGAAAGCAATGAATGCCTGTAATTGTATTCGAAAATACAATGGCAAATTGTATGGCTACAATACAGATGTAATTGGGTTTGAAAAATCTTTACAGCCATTTTTACAACCTCATCATAAAAAGGCCTTAGTTCTAGGTACTGGGGGTGCTGCAGCGGCTGTTGCATGGGTATTAAATAAATTAGGCATTGATTTTAAATATGTTTCTAGAAAAGCCCAAGAAGCAGCTGTTTTAAGCTATGAAAGCTTGAATACATCCATCATTCAGGAATATACTTTGATAATTAATACTAGCCCAGTGGGTATGTATCCAAATGTGAATGAAGCACCAGCATTGGATTATACTGCTATTGGGAGCGCTCATCATTTATATGACTTAATTTATAATCCTTCTGAAACTTTGTTTCTACAAAAAGGGAAGGAACATGGAGCAACTATTCAGAATGGTTTAGAAATGTTGCATTTACAAGCAGAAGCTAGTTGGGAAATTTGGAATAGTGAAAAGCCTCTAGAACAATAAAATGGTATTTATCATTTAGTTCTTAAAAATTCGAACAATCGAGTAACAGCTTTTTGTCTGTGGCTGAATTTATTTTTTTCTTCCATACTCATTTGCGCAAAACTTTTTTCAGCACCTTCAGGAATAAAAATAGGGTCATAACCAAATCCTTTTTCACCTTGCATAGTTGTTGAAATATGCCCTTTGCAAATACCTTCAAAATAATAAGTTTGATTCTCCCATATTAAACAAATCACTGTTCGAAATTGAGCTGCTCTATTTTCGATATTGTTTAATTCATTTAAAACCTTGTCAATATTGGCTTGGAAATTTCTGTCTTCACCAGCATATCTAGCACTCTTTACGCCTGGCGCACCATTTAAAGCTTCTATTTCTAATCCTGTGTCTTCGCTAAAGCAATTGGTTGCAGTAATCTTGAAAATAGTATTTGCTTTTTCAAATGCGTTTTCATTTAGTGTGTCATGAGGCTCAGGAATATCCATATCTATTCCAGCAGATTTCATATCAATGATATTAAAATCTGGTCCAACTAATGATTGAATCTCTGCAATTTTATTATTGTTATTTGTCGCGAAAATTAGTTGGTACATATCTTGAATAAAATTAAAGCTCAAAAATCTTTTTCAGCACCGTCCAAAGTTTTGCTTTTTCTTGTTTGGCTTCTGCACCAGTACCTTGCATGGAAGATAATGCATTGCTAAATAAAATATGCGATTCTCCTAATTGACTTACTTTGTATAATGTATTGGGTAATTTTACTTTTAATTGTGTCGCGTC
>CAZXWT010000077.1:0-5938 GCA_964644475.1 uncultured Sediminibacterium sp.
TCGGAACATATATTCCAACTCAACTGGAGTGAATGCTTTGATATGTAAATTGGGTCTGTGTGCTTTAATAGCGCGCATTAATTCCAAGAAAAATTCCAAAGTTAATTTTGGATGTACACCACCTACAATATGAACTTCAGTTACAGGTTTTCCATCATAAGATTTTACAATGTCTAACATTTGATCCACAGTCAATTCCCAGCCTTCTTCTTTATGAGCATATAATTTTGAGTAAGAACAAAACTTGCAAGAAAAAACACAAACATTGGTAGGTTCAATATGAAAGTTTCTATTAAAATAGGTTTTATCACCATGTAAAGATTCTCTTTTCCAATTGGCTAAAGCACCAACATAGGGTAGTGATGCGTGTTCAAATAAATAAACGCCTTCTTCAAACAAGAGGCGTTCATTTTGTATAACTTTTGTACCTATTTTTTGTAATGTACTATCTTTCTCTGCTGCTATAATCACTTCGATTCCCTTGCTGTTCATATTATTGCTAATTAGAACACAAAGTTACGAATTATCCAATCAAGATACCAGCGATACTTGCAGAAAGATAAGAAGCCAATGTGCCTGCTAATAGAGCCTTTAATCCTAATTCGGCAAGATCTTTTCTACGGCTAGGGGCTAATTCGCCAATACCTCCAATTAACATACCTACACTACTAAAATTAGCAAATCCACAGATTGCGATACTAACTATTAATAACCCTTTTTCTGTTAAAATTGGAACCACTTTACTGGTTAAACTCTTAAACGCTACAAACTCGTTAATGGTTAATTTTTGTCCTAAAAGTGTTGCAGCACTTTGAATATCTACACTTGGAATACCCATTGCCCATGCCATAGGGTAGAATAATTTGCCAAAAATATAATTCAAGCTTAAATCAATATTAGCACTAAATAAATGACCAATTTTTAATAATGACCAATCCACTAATGCTATTAAAGCAATGAAGCCAATTAACATGGCAATCACATTCATTGCAATTTTAAAGCCATCTCCAGCACCATGTGTAATAGCATCGATGGTATTGCTATATTGGCTTTTTACTTCTAGTGTTACTTTACCAAGGGTTTGAGATGTTTCTGTTTCTGGGAATAAAATTTTGGCAATCACTAAAGCTCCAGGGGCTGCCATTAAACTTGCTGTAATTAATTTAGGAGCTAAATCCATTCCTGCTGCGGCACCCATATTGGCATAAACTATTAAGATGCCACCTGCAATACAAGCCAAACTTCCACTCATACTTGCCAAGATCTCACTTTTTGTCATAGTGGCTAGATAAGGACGAATCATCACCTGTGCTTCCACCTGTCCCACAAAAGCACTCGCCACATTACTTAATGCTTCAGCACCACTCACTCTCATAATAGTATTCATTGCTTTTGCAATCACTGCAATAATTCTTTGCATGATACCAAAATGATAAAACAATGCCACTAGTACACAAACTAATATAATAGTTGCCGTCACATTAAATGCAAATACAAAACCTCCGTTTACAAAATCATTTACACCAGTAGGGGTCATTGCACCAACACCGCCATATACGAATGCAGCACCTTGTCTTGAAAATTGCTCAATTTTACCCATTGCTTTACCAAGTAATTGGAAAAAGCTTGTAACTGCTGGGATTTTTAATACTAAGATTCCAATCAATAATTGAAGTCCTAAACCACTTGCAACCAATCTATAATTGATTTGTTTTTTATTATTAGAGAATAAAAAAGCAATAGCTAATATTAAGATAATTCCGAATATGCCTTGAAATCTTTCCATAGGTTTTAATTAGGCAAGAAAGATAAAAAAAATCCTGCTATTTAGCAGGATTTTAAAGATAAATTAATTCAACAGTCTTACATATGAGACTGAATCTTTTTGTCTAAAACTGATTTTGGAACAGCACCAATTTGTTTGTCTACTACTTGGCCACCTTTTACAAACAAGATTGCAGGAATAGAAGTGATACCAAAGTTCATACTTAAATTAGGATTTACATCCACGTTTACTTTACCAATATTCACTTTACCAGCATATTCAGTTGCTAACTCTTCAATAACTGGACCTATTGCTCTACAAGGACCACACCATTCTGCCCAAAAATCAATTACACTTAATTTGTCGCTTTCCATTACAGTTGTCTGGAAATTCGCGTCTGTAAATTCTAATGCCATAAATAGATATATTTAAATTGTTTGTATGCTAATTGATTCAAAAATAAGGCCATTATTTAATAAGTGCCATTTTGACTTTTCCACCGTTCTTAACAACTTTATTAAAACAGGTTAATTTGTACTTGTAATTCAGGATTTTGATCAAGGAATGCCACTAATTCATCGTTAATAGAGTAACCCCTGTCAAAAGTTAGTAAACTAGCTACTAATTGTTCCTTGGGTTCTATAAAATTGAATTTAAAAGAAGATTTACCTGGGTTTTCTTTAATATTTTTCTCAAAAAAGTGAATCATGTCTGGTCTAAGATTAGCAGGATGTAAACTTACTTCAATAGATCTAGTTTGAGTTGTTTTCACCGTTTCTAATAAACTCATGGTTTGAATTTTAAATTCAAATAGGTTGGGTTGATTGAATCGGTTTCTAAATGCACCATTGATGCAAATTTTTTGACCCACTTCCAAATAGTTTTGAAACTTGACATAATCTTCACTCCATAATATAAAATCAGTTTTACCTGTAAAATCTTCCATTACAAATGAACCAAAGTTTTTACCAGTCTTGGTAATTCTATGTTGCACATCTGTAATTAATCCAGCTAGTTTAAAATTCTTTCCTAAATAACTTGGCTGTACCACCAACATATCTTTGATTTCATTAAAATCATTGATAGGGGTGAATAAATAATGTTTCATTTCAAAACTAAAATGATCTAATGGATGTCCACTCATGAACATTCCTGTAATATCTTTCTCGTGGTCTAGTTTCTCCGTTAATGTCCATTCCTCACAAGCATTTAATTTAGGGATGGGTACTTGCATTGCAGAAGGTAAATCTCCAAATAAGGTATTGCTTGTTCCAGTATTCATGGTTTGCATGGCTTGTGCATAGCCAATTAATTTTTCTAATCCAGAACTTCTTTCGCCATCTGGTACATTAAAATATTGAGCACGATGGTATTCTGGAAAACAATCAAAGCTTCCTGAATACGCTAAACTTTCTAAAGATTTTTTGTTGACCGCTCTTGACAAAACACGTTTCATAAAATCCAACATGTTTTCAAAATGGCCGCCTTTATTTCTTTCTAGAATGATGCCTTCAATGGCTGCTTCGCCAACACCTTTCAAACCACCTAATCCAAATCTAATTTCTCCTTTTTTATTTACTGAGAATCCTTTTAAAGATTCATTGATATCTGGACCCAATACTTTGATGCCCATTCGCTTACATTCTTCCATGAAGAAGGTAATTTTTTCAATACTGCCTGCGTGATTTAATACTGCAGACATGTATTCTCCTGGATAGTGTGCTTTTAAGTAAGCTGTTTGGTATGCAACAAATGCATAACAAGTAGAGTGTGATTTATTGAATGCATATTGTGCAAATGCTTCCCAATCTGACCAAATCTTATCTAAAACTGCTTCAGGATGTCCATTTTTTACGGCTCCTGCAACAAACTGTGCCTTCATTTTATCCAAGACAGACTTTTGCTTTTTACCCATTGCCTTTCTCAACACATCGGCATCACCTTTGGTGAAACCACCAATCTTCTGACTCAGTAACATTACCTGTTCTTGATATACAGTAATGCCATAAGTATCTGCAAGGTATTCTTCCATTTCAGGAAGATCATATTGAATTACTTCTCTTCCGTGTTTACGTTCAATAAAGTTAGGTATATAGGCAATTGGGCCTGGACGATACAAGGCGTTCATGGCAATCAAGTCAGCAAATTTGTCTGGCTTTAATTCTCTCAAATATTTTTGCATTCCCACCGATTCAAATTGGAATGTTGCATTGGTTTCACCCCTTTGATATAATTGGAAAGTTTTTTCGTCATCTAAAGGGATGGTATCTAAATCGATAGTAACACCGTGGTTTTGTTTGATTAATTCCAATGCAGTCTTTAAAATGGATAGGGTCTTTAAACCCAAGAAGTCCATTTTGATTACACCAGCTTCTTCAATAACAGAACCTTCAATTTGTGTGACCCATAATGCAGAATCTTTTGCAGTCGCAACAGGCATAATTTCTGTTAAATCACTTGGGGCAATGATTATTCCTGCAGCATGAATACCGGTATTTCTAATGGATCCTTCTAATCTTTCTGCTTCATGTAATACAGCCGCTCTAAGATCGTTGCCATTATATATTTCCCTTAGCTTTTTTACATTGTCTATATCTTCTTGCTGGTAGCCTTCTTTTTCTTCTAAAGATTTTTCTCCTTCTTTTTTTGTGATAGGTGCATGTAAACATCTGTTTAATTCAGTGCCTGGTTTATCTGGAACTAATTTTGCTAGTAAGTTAGATTCAGATAATGGCAAGTCCATTACACGAGCCACATCTTTGATACTACTTTTCGCAGCCATAGTACCATATGTGATAATCTGTGCAACCTGTTCTTTACCATATTTGTCTACCACATAGTCAATTACTTTTTGTCGACCTTCATCATCAAAATCCGTATCAATATCGGGCATGCTCTTTCTATCTGGATTTAAAAAACGCTCAAATAGTAATTGATACTTAATAGGGTCAATATTGGTAATGCCAATACAATATGCTACAACTGATCCAGCTGCAGATCCACGACCAGGACCAACAAACACATCCATCTCTCTGCCAGCTTTAATGAAATCACTCACAATTAAGAAATAACCAGCAAATCCCATAGTTTGAATAGTGAATAACTCAAAATCTATTCGTTCTCTTATTTCAGTGGTGATTTCAGGATATCTTTTATTCGCACCTTCCCATGTAATATGTTTTAAAAATTCCCATTGATTCATATTGGCATCTTTATGAATCTGAAATTCTTTTGGAATAGGGAAGGCTGGAAGTAAGATATCTTTCTTTAAATTCAGTACTTCAACTTTATCTACAATTCTATTGGTATTATCAATCGATTCAGGAATATCACTGAACAGGGCTTTCATTTCATCCTGAGTCTTAAAATAGAATTCGTTATTCGGAAATTTGAATCTTCTATTTTTTACTTGTAATTCATCATTCACAAAATCGTCAAAACCCGGTGTAGATTGTTTTTCACCTGTATTGATACACAATAAAATATCATGTGCATTGGCATCGTCTTCATTAATATAATGACTATCGTTTGTCGCGATGACATGTACATTATGCTTTTTGGCAAATTTTAGTAATGTGTTATTAATGGTTTCTTGTTCCGGTATTTGATGTCTTTGTAATTCAATATAATAATCCTCGCCAAAAAGATCTAGCCACCATTTAAATTCTTTCTCAGCAGTTTTTTCATCATGTCTTAAAATGGCTTGAGGAACATGTGCACCAATACAACAGGTTGTTGCAATAATTCCTTCATGATATTTTTCAATTAATTCTTTATCAATTCTAGGATACTTACTATACATGCCCTCGATATAACCAAGAGAAGTCAATTTAATCAAGTTTTGATAACCTACTGCATTTTTTGCCAATAGTACCTGATGAAAACGATCGTCTTTAACTTCTTTAGTGAAGGTTTTTAAATGCCTATCTTTTACAACATAGAATTCGCAACCAACAATAGGTTTTACCACAGGGGCTAAAATATCTTTTCCATTATCGTCTTTGCCAATAACCTTCGTGTTTTTCCATGCCTGGCTTACAAAATTAAAAGCCCCAAACATGTTGCCATGGTCGGTGATGGCCAATGCAGGCATTTCATCTTTTGCGGCTTTTTTAAAAAGTCCATCAATAGAAGCTGCACCATCCAAAAGTGAATATTGAGTATGTACGTGTA
>CAZXWT010000078.1:0-5870 GCA_964644475.1 uncultured Sediminibacterium sp.
AAGGATGTCAAGACGAGATAGATTTATACTTCTCTACTTTTGCAAAGAGTATGGCATCCATTGGTGCATTCATGGCAGGACCTAGAACCATTATTGATTATATCCGTTACAATATCCGTTCTCAAATCTTTGCAAAGAGTTTACCAATGCCTTATGTGGTGGGTAACTTAAAGCGTTTAGAATTATTAAGATCTAAGCCAGAATTAAAAGATAATTTATGGAAGAATGCTTTGGCTTTACAAAATGGTTTGAAGGCAAAAGGTTTTGATATTGGTAAAACCGATTCAGTAGTAACTCCTGTATACATGAAAGGTGGAGTAGAAGAAGCAACTGCCATGGTAATGGATATAAGAGAGAATTATAAAATATTCTGTTCAATTGTGGTATACCCGGTAATCCCTAAAGGTCATATCATTTATAGATTAATTCCTACTGCAGTACATACACAGGAAGAGATTGATTTAACATTAAAAGCATTTAGCGAGACAAAAGCGAAATTAGATGCTGGTGCCTATAAGGTTTCTGAAATTCCTGATATGGCAAATAAGTAAATTGAAATTTAAAATGAGTCTCCAAAAGGGACTCATTTTTTTAAATTAGGATTCTTTAAAAAGCGTTAGTTGAAATAATCTACCTGATCTTGTTCTTTTCTCAGTACTTCGATACTGACATTTAATTCAAATCCAATTAACAGGATCAGTGCATTGATGTAAATTAAAGTCATTACAATTAATACTGTTCCAATAGAACCATACACTTTATTGTAAGCGCTAAAATTATTCACCCAATAAGAGAAGCCTAAGGTGGTGGCTAACATTAAGAAGGTAGATAATAATGCACCAGGAGACAATAGCGGCCATTTCTCTTTAATATGAGGGGCGTATTTGTAAATAAAGGCGTTCCCGTAAAATAGCAGTAAAACAATCACGATCCACCTTAGTGTGTTCCAATAAGGAACAATGGCTTTTTTCTTTATATCAAATACTTCTCTCAATACTATAGCCAATTGGTCTTGACCTATTAGTACAATCAAACTTGCAAATACCAATAAGAATAAAATTAGGGTCAATCTTAAAGCACGCATTCTTTGATGTAAAAAGAATGGCTTGTTTTGCATGATAGATTTATCAAAACTTCTGATGATGCCAGTCATCGCATTAGAAGCATAAAAAAGTAATAAGATAAAACCGAATGAAAATATACCTACATGCTTACTCAATAAATCGTTGATGATTTCCGAAATGAATCTATATGTGCTAGAGTTAGGTGAAATATCTTTAAAAATGGATAAAATCTGTTTTTTAGCTTTTAAAGTTTTTGGGAAGTAAGGAATAATAGAAAATAAAAACAATAGTCCAGCTGGCAGGGCCATAATTAAATTAAAAGAGATGGCAGATGCACGATCATACAACCCAAGTGTATTTAATTGCTTGGTTAAGAACTTGAAAATTTGATAAAGATTGATCTGCTGAAATCCAGGTACACGAATCCCTTTTGCTTTTCTTTTCAAAAAATGAAAAATAGGCAATAATAATAATTGAAAAAAAGTGGCTATTTGTTTTAACTGTTTCAAGTATTTATTTATTTGGCTTTTTGTGCTTTTTTCTGTTGATAGATATCCAATTGCTTTTGGTATTCCTTTGCAAATTGATTGTGTTCTTCATATGTACTACTAAAATGGTGGTAACCACTAAAGTCTGCTTTTGCTACAAAATATAAATAATCAGTAGAAGGAGCATCCAATACAATATCAATGGTTTTAGGAGATGGTGTACAAATTGGGCCCGGAGGTAAACCACGATGGTTGTATGTATTGTAAGGAGATGGATTACTCAAGTACTTTTCATAAATTCTTGTTAATCCAAAATCCTGCATAGCAAATTTAATGGTAGGGCAGGCTTGTAAGGGCATGCTTTTTTTGATTCTATTTTGATACACACTTGCTATCAAACTTTTATCTGAATCATAATTGGTTTCTTCTTCAACTATAGAAGCCAAAGTGTATACTTCTTTAATGCTCATGCCTTTACTAGCGGCTTTTTGTTGTCTATCTTTTACAGACCAAAAATGAGTCGCATTGGATTGCATTTTCTGAAGGAATTTAGGAATAGGGGTGCTCCAATAAAATTCATAAGTGTCGGGAATAAATAAACTTAGTAATTGAGTGGTATCGGTATTGTATGCAGCTAGGGAATCATTGCTGTTAAAATAGCTTGCACAATATGCGCTATCTAAATCGAAGGTTTTGCCTACTAAGGCAGCTAATTCTGCTCTAGTTCTGACTTTGTTTAAGATGAACTTGACAGTAGCTTGCTGATTATTTCTTAGCATTCTGATTAAACTGAGTAAGTTGGTCTTTCTTTTAACTAAGTATCTTCCCGGTTTAATTTTTTCCTCTACTTTAAATACTTTGGCTAATAATAAAAAGCTTGGCTTGTCATAGATGATTTTTTGGGCCACTAAATTGTCAGCCAATTGATCCAAGCCCTCTGCCTTGTATTCAAAATGGGCTTTTTCTCCACTAAAATGGGTACTTTTTACAAACACTACATAAGCAAGGTAGGCAGCAATAATAAATACGATAAGGTAGATTAGCTTTTTCATCACAACTAAAATACAATAAAAATCCCCACCAAGTGAAGGGTGGGGACAAATAGCTAGAAGCTAAAAATTTATTAAGAGTAAACTTATTTCTTAGAAGAATCTACTGGTGTTGGAGCCACAGGAGTAGCTGTTTGAGCAGGTGCAGTAGTTGTAGAAGTATTTACTTTATCTAAAATGCCTTTATCAGAACTAGTAGCGCCTCCTTTAAGGAACATAGTAGAAGTCATTGCCAAAACAGCAATTACTGTAGCAAAAATCCAAGTACCTTTTTCTAATACATCAGTAGTTTGCTTAACACCCATGAAATTATTGGTTAAACCACCTACGTTAGCGTTTAAACCACCGCCTTTAGGATTTTGGATCAATACCATAAAACCTAAACCGATACAAGCTGCGATAATCAATATGATAAATAAAGTAATCATTATTTCTTTTGTTTTAATTGTTCTATTCGAGACGCAAAATAAACGGATTTTTCAGGAAAAATAAAACTTAATTTAGAATAAGTGTCAATTGCCTTGCGTTTATTGCCTTGTTTTGCCCAAATTTCAGCCATAGACTCTGTAATAACGTCTTCAGCTTTATTGGCTTTTTCGGCAATTGCAGTGATGATTTTCTCCTGTTCTTCGACTATTTCTGGTGTTTTTTGCTCTAAATCGGCATGTTTGAGCACTTTTAGCCAAGCTGTAAAGCTTCTTAATTGCTTAGTGAACTTGTCTTGGGGTATTCTAGAAAGGTCAATTTCGATACCTTGTTCAGCAAAATAGTCCTTTTGAAGCATGGGATGAGTTTCATGCTCAAAACTCAAGGACGCTTCTTTTATGGGCTCTTGAAACTGAGCTAACTGCTCAGAAAGTATATTGGTCAATTTTTCAGGAGCTTCATTTACATCATTGCTAGGTTTTACCTGAATCCACTGATTTAAATGCAAGGCAGAGGGGAAAAAATTGGTTGTTTTTTGCAATTGTGCTTCAAAAAGAGGAGAAGCTTCTAATTGATATTTTTTAGTCAATAACAAATTGGTGCTAGCGCTAAACGGGTATTGCTGATTTATTTCTTCAAGTGTGCTTGTTTCCACCGAATCAAAATGGGTTGCTCCTGTCCACTGCGTCAGTAAGGTTTGTAATGCTGCTTCCTTCATATTCACTACCAGTTTGAAAAAATTTGATTAAAAATGTCGTCGCTAATATTACGAACAATATCATCCATTAATTGTGCTTCTGCTTGACTTAAACTAAGATTCGCAGAGAAATCAAAATTTCTACTTACATCAAATTCTTGTTCTTTATTCTCTAAGGTTTTCTTTAATACCACATGTACTGTAACCGTAAGACGATTGGTACTAGCTTGTCTTTCACTTACACCCACTGTTTGTGTAGGATCGTAATTGGTGATGGTAGCAAAAATTTGATAATGGGCATCATCACTATTGGTTCTAGTAAGCTTAGTTTGTCCAAGAATTTTTTGCTGTAATTTATCTGTTAACAAAGGGGCCAACTGAGGATTCACATACCTGGCTTTGTTTTCGATAAATCCAATCTTGATCGTTTTTACATTCTCTGGTATAACAGCATCTTTAAAGCTATAGATACCACAGCTTGTTATAATAGCGAATACAACAAGTGCCGAAGCAAAACGAATAGTAAATATATTATTCTTCAATGTCGTATTCTTTAATTTTTCTATACAATGTTCTTTCGCTTATCCCTAAATCAGTAGAAGCGTCTTTGCGTCTTCCCTTGTGCTTTTTTAAGGCTTTTAAAATTAACTCTTTTTCTTTATCCATGATGTTTAAAGATTCGTCAATCTCGTAATGAGTGGGAATTTCATTGTCAATAATCACAGGCTGATGCTGAATAACTGGCACCGGGGCAGGTAGATTATTGTTTTGCAATGTTGCAGGAACAAGATCTTCTTTTAATTCACTCAACATGGCATCTCTAGAAAAGCTATGGCTTTGTTGTGCAATATTGGGGTTTTGCAAAATTTCAAAAAACATTTTCTTTAATTCATTTACATCCTTCTTCATATCAAAGAAAAGTTTGTATAGAATTTCTCTCTCGTTGGCAAATTCTCCAACGGGTGTTGCGCCTGTCATCAAAGATCTATTTTGATCAGAAGGTTTAGGTAAGAATTGAGCAAGTGTTTCAGCATCTATATGCTCTGTTTTGCTTAAAACGGAAATTTGCTCTGCCATATTCTTCAATTCACGCACATTACCAGGCCATGAATAAGTAGTCAATAAATTTCTTGCAGCTTCGTCCAAGAAAATCGGTTTGGTCTTGTATTTCTCTGCAAAGTCTACAACGAATTTTCTAAACAATAAAGGAATGTCTTCTTTTCTATCTCTAAGACTTGGTACACGAATAGGTACGGTGTTTAAACGGTAATATAAATCTTCTCTAAACTTACCTTTTTGTGTAAACTCTAATAATTCTCTATTAGTTGCAGCAATAACGCGAACATCTGTCTTCTGCACTTTAGAAGAACCCACACGAATAAATTCACCTGTCTCTAATACTCTTAATAATCTTGCTTGTGTACCCAATGGCATTTCACCAATTTCATCTAAGAAAATAGTACCTCCATTGACTGTTTCAAAATATCCTTTTCTACTATCTACTGCACCAGTAAATGATCCTTTTTCGTGACCAAATAATTCAGAGTCGATAGTGCCTTCAGGAATCGCTCCGCAGTTTACTGCAATAAAAGGGTTATGTTTTCTTGCAGATAAGCTATGAATGATTTGTGAAAAAACTTCTTTACCCACTCCAGATTCTCCAACAATTAATACGGTTAAATCTGTAGCGGCTACTTGTTCTGCTGTATTTAAAGCATGGTTTAGAGAAGGCGTATTGCCTATAATGCTAAACCTGTTTTTTAATGCTTGTAAATCCATAATATTTATTTTTTTAATGCACCAATTAAAGTGCCTTTAGTAAAATGAGTCACTGTCACCATAGCGTAGTCTCCTTTTTTTAAAGCGTTTCCTTCTTTAGGAAATACGACTACTTTACCTTGACTATTTCTTCCCATCCAATCTTGATCACTTTTTTTACTTTCACCTTCAATTAATACTTCGAATGTTTTACCAAGATCTCTTTTGTTGCTTTCATTTGATAAGATCCATTGTTTGTCTACGATCTCTTGCAGTCTTCTTTTTTTCACTTCCTCCGGGATATCATCTTTATATCTTTTAGCAGCTAATGTACCAGGTCTTTCAGAATAGAAATACATATAACTTAAATCGTATTGTGCAATATCCA
>CAZXWT010000079.1:0-5857 GCA_964644475.1 uncultured Sediminibacterium sp.
AAAATTAATATCAACTCTAATAAAACGATATAAGTAATACATGCAAATAAAACTTGACCTACTTCTTTCTTCATAATGGGTTATTTTTTACAAAAATAGTCAAAAATAGGAGACCTCAAAAATGGTCTAATACGAATATTTGTTAGTAAAATGTAAAAAACTTTACTGTTTTAGCCTATAATAGGGCATTTTAGCCTATATTTGTGTCACGATGAAAGCAAATAGCAACTGGTTTTACTTTTTCTTTTATTTCTACTTTAATCAAAGTAGCCGGGTAGTATTTGTAAAAGCATAAACGAAATAACTAAATATACAATCCCGGCCTAAACAGCCGGGATTTTTTTTAAGCATATTGAAAGGGATGAATAAAAAAGTAACGATACAAGGATACGAGGGTAGTTTCCACCAAGTGGCAGCAAGGCAGTTTTTTGGTAAAACTGTAGAGGTGATTACTTGTGATACTTTTAGAGAAGTGATTAAAATTGGGTCAGATCCTAAACAGTCTGATGGTGCGGTGATGGCTATTGAGAATTCTATCGCCGGTAGTATCCTTCCTAATTATAATCTATTGCAAAAATCTTCTTTACAAGTAATAGGGGAAGTATACTTATCAATCAGTCAAAACCTATTGGTGTATCCTGGTGTAAAATTAGAAGATATCAAAGAAGTGCATAGTCATCCAATGGCGATACTTCAGTGTTTGGATTATTTAGAACAACATGATTGGAAATTAGTTGAATCAGAAGATACTGCATTGAGTGCTAAAATGGTACATCAATATAAAAGCAAACATATTGCAGCCATTGCAAGTAAGTTAGCATCGCAGTTGTATGATTTAAATGTGATTACTCCTGATATCCATACTTTAAAAAACAATATCACTCGTTTTTTAATCATGGTGCCTAAGAATAAAGCAACAGTGATAGAAGGTGCTAATAAAGCATCCATTTATTTTCAGACAGATCACTCAAAAGGTATCTTGTCTAAAATATTAGCAAAGATTGCTAGTAGAGGAGTGAACCTAAGCAAATTACAAAGTATGCCTATTCCAGGTAGCACTTTTAAATATGGTTTTTATGCCGATCTAGAATTTGATACTTTAAAGCAAATTGATAAAGTATTAGCTGAAGTAAAAGAGGCGACTAATAGTTTTAAAATTTTTGGATTATATAAAAAAGGAAAAGTTGTAAAGGGATAATTATGAATTGGACTTTATCAAATAGATTAGAAGGCATTGGTGAATATTATTTTGCCACCAAATTGCGCGAAATAGCTGAATTGAATAAAGCAGGTAAGCAAATTATTAACTTGGGTATTGGAAGCCCTGATTTGCCACCTCATCCAGAAGTAATTAAAACATTACAAGAAGAAGCTGCTAAAGACAATGTGCATGCTTATCAATCCTATAATGGCTCACCGGTATTAAGAGAAGCCATTGCTGAGTGGTATAAAAAATATTATGAGGTAGATAATATCGACCCAGCAAAAGAGGTACTTCCATTATTGGGAAGTAAAGAAGGTATCATGCATATCTGCATGACTTATCTTAATCAAGGAGATCAGGTATTGATTCCCAATCCTGGATATCCTACTTATACAAGTGCAGTGAAATTAGCGGGGGGCACTCCGTTTTATTATGAGCTAACTGCAGAGAATAATTGGGCACCCAATTTTGACGATCTAGAAAAATCAGATTTATCAAAAGTGAAATTAATGTGGGTGAACTATCCACAGATGCCCACAGGTCAGAAGCCAAACAAAGCACTTTTTGAAAAATTAGTTGCCTTTGGTAAGAAGCATCATATTTTAATTTGTCATGACAACCCTTATGCATTCATTTTAAACGATCATCCAGAAAGTTTATTATCAATCAAAGGTGCAAAGGAAGTGGTGATAGAATTAAACTCTTTAAGTAAAAGTCAAAATATGGCTGGATGGAGAGTAGGGATGTTAATTGCGGCAGAAGACAGGGTCAACGAAATATTAAGATTCAAATCTAATATGGATAGTGGAATGTTTTTGCCAGTTCAATTAGCTGCAGCAAAAGCATTGAGCTTAGATAAATCTTGGTATGATTCAGTAAATAAAATTTATACAGAACGCCGTGAAAAGGTATTTGAATTGTTAGATCTTTTGGATTGTACATTTTCAAAAACACAAGTAGGGATGTTTGTATGGGCAAAAATACCAGCCAAATATAAAGACGGGTACGCATTAAGTGATAAAGTGTTGTATGATGCGAATGTCTTTATTACACCGGGTGGCATTTTTGGTACCGCTGGTAATGATTACATCCGTGTGAGTTTATGCGGCTCAATGGAAAAATTTAATGAAGCAATTAAAAGAGTAAAAGCATGCGTTTAGCAGTAATTGGAATTGGATTGATGGGAGGCTCATTAGCATTAACATTAAAACGTAAAGGTTTTGTGTCTAATGTTACTGGAGTGGACAACAATACCCAACACCAAACAGAAGCTTTGGCATTAGGATTGGTAGATGAAATTATGACATTGGAAGACGCTGTTAGAAATTCAGATATCATTGCTATTGCTACTCCTGTAAATATTGCTGAAAAGTTATTGCCTACAATTTTAGACTTAGTTGACCAACAAGTTGTGTTTGACGTAGGATCTACGAAAGAAAGTATTGTGAACATTGCAAATGGGCATTCAAAAAAAGGCCGATTTGTACCAACACACCCAATGTGGGGTACTGAATTTAGTGGTCCAAGTGCAGCACAAGAGGATGCTTTTCTAGAAAAAGCAACCGTAATCTGCAATGCAGATAAAGTGGATGCAGATGCATTACAAAAGGTAGAGTCTTTATATAAGGCACTAGGAATGCATATTGTAAACATGGATGCGATAAAACATGATATACATGTAGCTTATGTAAGTCATATATCGCATATTACTTCTTTCGCTCTGGCAAACACTGTGCTAGAGAAAGAAAAAGAATCTGATGCCATTTTTGAATTAGCGAGTGGTGGTTTTGAAAGCACTGTGCGTTTGGCAAAGTCCAACGCGGCAATGTGGGTTCCCATCTTTATGCAAAACAAAGAAAATGTATTAGATGTTTTGAATGAGCATATTAGTCAATTGAAAAAGTTCAAAGCTTGCTTGGAAAAAGAAAACTTTGAGTACTTATCTGATTTGATTGAAAATGCAAACGGTATCAAAAGAATTTTGAAATAATTCAAATTCTTATTTAAGAAATTAAGAAAAAAATAAAATGAAGAAAATAGAAGAGATGGAGCAGAAAAATGAATTGATTGAAGCAGTAAAAACAAAAAAGACTTTTGCTGAATTAGGCGTAAATGATCAATTGGTAAAATCGGTAACAGAATTAGGGTACACACACGCTACAGAAATTCAAGAGCGTTCTATCCCAGTTTTGATTAGCGGAACCAAAGACTTTATAGGATTGGCACAAACAGGTACTGGTAAAACAGCTGCTTTTGGTTTGCCTTTAATTCAATTAATCAATACAGCAGACAAATATCCTCAGGCTTTGGTAGTATGTCCAACGAGAGAATTGTGTATGCAAATTGTGAACGAAATCAATTTGTTTAAAAAGCACGTTCCTGGAGTAAATGTATTAGCTGTTTATGGTGGAACATCAATCGGAATGCAAATCAGAGATTTGAAAAGAGGTGTTCAAATTGTAGTAGCAACTCCAGGTAGATTAATTGATTTAATTGAGCGTAAGGCAATCAATTTAGAACAGATTGAATATGTAGTATTAGACGAGGCAGACGAAATGTTGAACATGGGATTCCAAGACGACATTGAGTTTATCTTAAAGAACACTCCTAATAGAGAAAGTATTTGGTTATTTAGTGCAACCATGCCACCAGAAATCAGAAAAGTGAGCAAGCGTTACATGAAAGAACCAGTAGAAGTAACTATCGGTAAAGTAAATACTTCTAACAAAAGTATCGATCACCAATATTATTTAACATCTGCGCAACATAGATACGAAACATTAAAGCGTATCATTGATTTCAATCCTGGAATTTATGGTATCATCTTTACTCGTACTAAAGCAGATGCGCAAGAAATTACACAGCGTTTAACTAGAGAAGGGTATGATATTGATGCATTACACGGCGACCTTACGCAGGCTCAGCGTGATAAAGTAATGGGAGAGTTTAGAGATAAATCTTTACAATTATTAATTGCAACAGATGTAGCTGCGCGTGGTATTGATGTAAAAGGAATTACCCATGTTATTAACTATGAATTACCAGACGATGTAGAAGTATATACACATAGAAGTGGTCGTACAGGTAGAGCTGGAAGCCATGGTAACTGTATCTCTATTGTGCATGCAAGAGAATCATATAGACTTCGTCAAATTGAGAATATCAATAAGTGCACCATGCATAAGTTAGATATTCCAAGTGGTAAAGATGTTTGTAGAAAACAATTCTTCCATTTGATGGATAAATTAATGTCAACTGATGTGAGTCATGGAGATTATGAAACTTATGTACCTATGTTGACGGAGAAGTTTGCTGATATGAGCAAGGAAGAAATCTTGACAAGATTTGCTGCATTGGAATTCAATCGCTTTTTAAGTTATTACGAAAATGCGCAAGATTTGAATGTAAGAAGCAACGACAGAAACAATAATCGACGTGATGGTCAAAGCGAACGCGGTGGTAGAAATGATCGTCAAAGAAATGAATACAGCAACGAGCGCGGAGATGGTCGTGGTAGAGCTGCGAATAGAGCTCCTGCAGGTTCAAAGCGTTTGTTTGTAAATCTTGGGACTAAAGATGGTTTTTATAAAGCAAGTTTCTTACAATATATCTTAGATATGTCTGAATTAAAGAAAGATGTACTTGGGAAAATTGATATGAGAGATATGAATAGCTGGATAGAAATCGAAGCTGGCTCTGCAAAGAAAATGATTCAAGCCTTGGATGGTAAAAACTACAAGGGTAGAAGAATTAGAATGAATGATGCAGATAGTGGCGGTCCTAGAGGCTTTAATAAAAACGAAGGCTAATTAAATTTAAAAAACTAAATCTTAAATACTAAAATCGGTTTAACATGGCAACCTTAACTGAACAACAACAAAAAGTAAGCGCATTATTAAAAAAAGCACCATTAATTATTTCTGGTCCTTGTAGTGCCGAAACAGAAGAACAAGTAATGGCAACTGCTAAAGGATTAGCAGCTACAGGCAAAGTAGATATTATGCGTGCAGGTATCTGGAAACCAAGAACCAGACCTGGAAGCTTTGAAGGAATTGGAACCAAAGGTTTACCTTGGTTACAACAAGCAAAAAAAGAAACTGGCATGCCAGTGGCTGTTGAGGTTGCTACTGCTAAACAAGTAGAAGATGCTTTGCATTTTGATGTGGATGTTTTATGGGTAGGTGCACGTACAACTGTTAACCCATTTAGTGTACAAGAAATTGCAGATGCATTAAGAGGTGTTAAGGTTCCAGTGTTAATCAAGAATCCATTAAACCCAGATTTAGAATTATGGGTAGGTGGAATGGAGCGAATTGCAAAAGCAGGTATTGAAGATTTAGGTTTAATTCACAGAGGTTTTAGTTCTTATGGTAATACTGATTTTAGAAATGCTCCAATGTGGCATTTGGCTATCGAAATGAAGCGTCGTTTCCCTAATGTACCAATGATCAATGATCCTTCACATATCTGTGGACGTCGTGATATATTACAAGCAGTTGCTCAACAAGCAATCGATTTGGATTTTGATGGTTTAATTATTGAATCTCATGTAGATCCAGACAATGCTTGGAGTGATGCAAAACAACAAATCACCCCAGAAGTATTAAAGCAAATGTTGGAAAGTATTCGTTGGAGAAAAGAAGATGTTCAAAA